>NZ_SOFA01000014.1:0-55932 GCF_004402835.1 Cryobacterium sp. Sr3
CCCCGGCAGCCGGCGGCCCAGCCCGCGCCCCAGCCCGCAGCACAGCAGCCCGCTTCACGGCCGGTCACCCCGGCCCAGGCGGCCCAGCCCGCTGCCGCGGCAGCTCCTGCGGCTCCGGCCCCGGCAGCTCCTGCGGCTCCTGCGACTCCGGCCCCGGCGGCTCCGACCACCGCGGCCCGGGCCCCGAGCGCCGGAGCGGTCGACACGGCGCTGTCATTCGCCATCCAGCAGCTCGGCGACCGCTACGTGCTCGGCGGCTATGGGCCGAACGTCTGGGACTGCTCGGGGCTGACCAAGGCCGCCTACGCGGCGGCGGGCATCTACATTGGCTCGCACTCGGCCACCAACCAGTACCGCACCATGGCCAACGAGGGTCGCCTGGTGCCCTTCAATCAAGCTCAGCGCGGCGACCTCGTATTCTGGGGCGGGGGTGGCGACTACTACCATGTGGCTATCTACGTGGGCGGCGGCAAAATCCTCGAGGCTCCGAACCCGTCCTCGCCCGTGCGCATCCACGGCATCTGGTCTGCGGGCGACGTGGCTCCCTACGTGGGACGACCCGGCTGACCGGCGAAACGGATCACCGGGTTGTCGGGTGCGCGGGCATCCGGGGCGTGTCTGCGAATTCGTGTCACCACACCACGATGGCGCTCAGGACAGCCCCGCCCCGGTAAGTGAGGGCGGGTTTGTCGTGGCGAGTGGCAAGTCCGCGCCACAGCTTGCGGGTGTGACAACCCGGCGTCGCCGCTCGAGGAGCGCGGGGACGAACGAGGCGGTAGCACGTGTGGGGTCGCCACTTCACTGGTTGCAGTAGTCGCACCATTCTGGGGCTGCCAGTGCGTGATTTCGTGGTGGTCGGATCTGGTGAGTGCACCGGCCGCAACCGTGGATATCGGCTGTGATGGCCTGGGTTGCCGATCCGCAGAAGGAGCAGGGCAGGCCGTGTTCGACGTTGACGTGGCCAAACCCGGGCGCCCGGGAGGCCGGACACTCGGTTGAGAGACGCTGGGCCATTTTCTCGCACAGTGCTCGGATGGCTGCGGCGCGGGATGGTGTCTTGTGGGCGCGGTAGTCCGGAAGTATCGCAACGGATTGGTGCTGTTTCAGTAGTGCTTCAGCGGTGTCGCCGAGGATCTCGAATTGGGTGATGCTTTTGTGGGTGACCGTGTGGTTCTTCTGTGTGCCGTGCAGGATCACGCCTTGGTCCAGGAAGCCGATAGCCGACGCGAACGTGATGGCTTCGCTGGCGCTAACGATGTGTCGTCTTCCGGCCACTGGCGAGGTGCTGACGCTGCCTTCGGCGATCTCCGGGCCCAAGGTGGTTCATGTCCCGCCGGGCGACTGCTTCCCGGCGGGTACGCGGGCCCGGTATGGCTGGACATCGGCGGGATCATCCCTGGTCTGCGCGTGATCCAGGCCCGGGACGAGCCCCGGCAGCCCGACCTCACTCACGCCCGCCCTCACAGCAGTACGAGTCACGAATCGATTCTGCCGACAATCCTCACCGGACTGCAGGAGACGCGTCCTAGTGGCCCTCTTCCGCCAGTTTCGTCAGGCCGTCGCGCACGATCTGGTCGGCCTCCGCGGCGTCGCCCCAGCCCTCGGTCTTGACCCATTTGCCGGGTTCGAGGTCCTTGTAGTGCTCGAAGAAGTGCTCGATCTCCTTGCGGGTGTACTCCGGGATGTCGGTGACGTCCTGGATATAGTCCCAGCGCGGGTCGCCCGCGGGAACCGCGATGACCTTTGCGTCTGAGCCGCCGTCATCCGTCATATTGAACACGCCGACCGGGCGAACCGACAGGCCGACCCCTGGGAAAAGGGGAAACTCGATCAGGACCAGGACGTCGACCGGGTCGCCGTCGAGTCCCAGGGTGTTCTCGAAGAAGCCGTAGTCGGTCGGGTACACGAAGCTCGTGTAGAGAACCCGGTCCAGGTACACCCGCCCGGTCTCATGATCGACTTCGTACTTGTTGCGGCTCCCGCGAGGGATTTCGATTACTGCGTCGTATGCGGCCATGGCCTGGTCTCTCCCTTGTTCACAGTCTGTCGATAACGTTACTGGATGGAGTCCCCACGCCGCCCGAGGCTCACCCCGGCGATCGCCGATGTGCGCCGCCATGTACGCACCCTGCTCACCGAGGCCGGCCCGGCCCGTGGCGGCGGCCTGGTGCTGGTCGGCCTCAGCGGGGGAGCCGACTCGCTCGCCCTGGCCGCAGCCACCGCTTTCGAGGCGCCGCGCGCGGGCCTGCGCGCCGGAGCGGTCATCGTCGACCACGCCCTGCAGGCCGGCTCGGCCGGCGTCGCGGCGGCCGCGGCCGGGCAGGCGCGGGAACTCGGCCTCGACCCGGTTATCGTTCTTCGGGTCACGGTCGACCACGGCACGGATGCCGGCGGTCCGGAGGCCTCCGCCCGCACCGCTCGGTACGCGGCCTTCGACCAGGCGCGGCGGGAGACCGGCGCGAGCCACATCCTCCTCGGGCACACACTCGACGATCAGGCCGAGACCGTGCTACTCGGCCTTGCCCGGGGATCGGGCCCCACAAGCCTGCAGGGAATGAAGCCGGTCGGCGGGCCGATTCTGCGGCCGCTGCTGGGCATCCGTCGCGCCCGGACCCGGCAATTCTGCGTGGATGCCGGCCTGCACCCCTGGCAGGACCCGCACAACGACGACCCCCGCTTCCAGCGGGTGCGGGTACGCCAGACCGTGCTGCCCGTACTCGAGCGGGAGCTGGGGCCCGGCGTGGCCGAAGCACTCGTGCGCACGGCCGGGCAGCTGCGCGAGGACTCGAGCGCGCTCGACGACCTGGCCCGTGGTCTCAGCGAGCAGCTGAGTGAACCGCTCAGCGACTCTGCCGACGGCGCCGGAATCCGGCTGGACGCGAGCCGGCTCGAGACGAATCCGCCCGCGGTGCGCCAGCGGATCATCCGATTCTCGGTCGAACGGGAGTTCGGGGTGTCCCTGGAACGCGTGCACACGCTGGCCGTGCTGCGCCTGGTCACCGACTGGCACGGGCAGAAGCCGCTTGACCTGCCAGGCGTTAGGGTTATACGGCAGGACGGCTGGCTGATATTGACCGCGCCTGGACACGCCCCGAGTAAAGGACCCTCCCGCTCCCATGGAACCCCGCGACATTGAAGGCGACCTCACCGAGATTCTGATCGAGGAGGAGCAGATCCGCACCCGGCTCGCAGAGCTGTGCCGCCTGATCGAGGCGGACTATGCCGGCAGGGACCTGTTGCTGGTCGGCGTGCTCAAAGGAGCGGTCATGGTCATGGCCGATCTGGCGCGCGAACTCGTGCACCCGATCACGATGGACTGGATGGCGGTCAGCTCCTACGGGTCCGGCACGCAGTCCAGCGGCGTCGTGCGCATCCTGAAGGATCTCGACACCGACCTGCTCGGCCGCAACGTGCTCATCGTCGAGGACATCATCGACTCCGGTCTGACGCTCTCGTGGCTGCTGTCCAACCTGAAGTCTCGCGGACCGGAATCCGTTGAAATCTGCGCCCTGCTGCGCAAGCCGGATGCCGCTCGCGTCGACATCGACGTGAAATACCTCGGTTTCGACATTCCGAACCAGTTTGTCGTGGGCTACGGTCTCGACTTCGACGAACGCTACCGCAACCTGCGCTCGGTGGGCGTTCTCGCCCCGCACATCTACAGCTGAGCCTGGTAGCGCTTTAGGCGAACACACGGTCTTCGTCCAGCGCGGTCACGGTAGCCTGTCACCACGATGAACGTCAAGAAGCTACTGCGCGGGCCGCTCCTCTACATTCTCCTGGCGATTGTTGCTGTGTGGGTAGGGTCGAGTCTCATTACCATGTCGGGATTCAAAGAGATTCCGACCCAACAGGGACTGGAGTTCCTGAAAGACGGGAAGGTTTCCGAGGCCACGATCGTCGACGGCGAGCAGCGCGTCGACCTCACCCTGACCAAGGCGGATAAAGACCTCGGTAGCGAGGTCCAGTTCTACTACGTCGCCCCGCGTGGCGAAGAGGTCATCACGGCCGTCACCACTGCCAATCCGGCCGACGGCTTCACCGACGAGGTGCCGAAGTCCAGCTGGATCCTGTCGCTGCTCGGCATCATGCTGCCCCTGCTCCTGATCGGCGCTTTCTTCTGGTTCATGCTCGCCGGCATGCAGGGTGGCGGCAACAAGGTGATGCAGTTTGGCAAGTCGAAGGCCAAGCTGGTATCCAAGGAGAGCCCCCAGGTGACGTTCGCGGATGTCGCGGGCGCCGACGAGGCCATCGAGGAGCTCGAGGAGATCAAAGATTTCCTCAAGGAGCCGGCGAAGTTCCAGGCCGTCGGGGCGCGCATCCCCAAGGGCGTTCTGCTCTACGGCCCTCCCGGAACCGGTAAGACCCTCCTCGCCCGGGCCGTGGCCGGCGAGGCCAACGTGCCGTTCTACGCGATCTCGGGCTCCGACTTCGTGGAAATGTTCGTCGGCGTCGGCGCGAGCCGCGTGCGCGACCTGTTCCAGCAGGCCAAGGAAAACGCCCCGGCCATCATCTTCATCGATGAGATCGACGCCGTTGGCCGTCACCGCGGCGCCGGCATGGGCGGCGGGCACGACGAGCGCGAGCAGACCCTCAACCAGCTGCTGGTCGAGATGGACGGCTTCGACGTCAAGGCGAACGTCATTCTCATCGCGGCCACCAACCGGCCCGACATCCTCGACCCGGCGCTGCTACGCCCCGGTCGCTTCGACCGTCAGATCGGCGTGGACGCGCCCGACATGCTCGGTCGCAAGCGCATCCTGGAGGTGCACTCCAAGGGCAAGCCGATGGCTCCCGGCGTCGACCTCGAGGTGCTGGCGCGCAAGACGCCCGGCTTCACCGGCGCCGATTTGGCCAACGTTCTCAACGAGGCCGCGCTGCTCACCGCGCGTTCCAACGCGCAGCTGATCGACAACCGCGCCCTCGACGAGGCAGTCGACCGCGTGATGGCCGGTCCGCAGCGCCGCAGCCGTGTCATGCGTGACAAAGAGAAGCTGATCACCGCGTACCACGAGGGCGGCCACGCGCTCGTGGCGACTGCGATGCGCAACACCGACCCGGTCACCAAGATCACGATCCTGCCCCGCGGCCGCGCCCTCGGCTACACGATGGTTATGCCGGTCGAAGACCGCTACTCCGTCACCCGCAACGAACTACTCGACCAGCTCGCCTACGCAATGGGCGGTCGGGTGGCCGAGGAGATCATCTTCCACGACCCGACCACCGGCGCCTCGAACGACATCGAGAAGGCCACCTCGACCGCGCGCAAGATGGTCACCGAGTTCGGCATGAGCTCGGCTGTCGGCCCGCTCAAGCTCGGGCAGGGTTCCGGTGAGGTTTTCCTCGGCCGCGACATGGGCCACCAGCGGGACTACTCCGAGCGGGTCGCCGAAAGCGTCGACGCCGAAGTGCGCCAGCTGCTTGAAGACGCGCACGACGAGGCTTACCAGGTGCTGATCACGAACCGGGCCATCCTCGATGAACTGGCCGCCGAGCTGCTCGAGCACGAGACGCTCGACCAGCACGCGCTGTCCGGGCTCTTCACGGGCGTCGTCAAGCTGCCCCCGCGGCCGCAGTGGCTGTCCAGTGACAAGCGTCCGGTCTCCGACCTGCCGCCCATCGCGATGCCGACCCCCAAGGCCCTCATCGATAGCGGAGTCGCCGATGGCAGTACCGCTGGCGAGACCGCCGCGCGCACGCCGGCCCGCACGCCGGCCCGTACCCCTCGTCCTGCCACCGCGTAGGCCCCCGGGTGGCAGTGGACAGGGTTCGGATCGAAGCCGCGGTCGCCGAGATCCTCGCCGCAATCGGTGAAGATCCCGCCCGTCCGGGCCTCAGGGCGACCCCTCGCCGGGTGGCCGAATCCTACGGTGAGTTCTTCGCCGGGCTGGCGGTGGACCCGGTCGACCACCTGCGTGACACGATCCCGGTGGGCCCGCACACGGGTGAACTGGTGCTCCTGCGCGACATCGCCTTCCGCTCCGTCTGCGAACATCACCTGCTGCCCTTCCTCGGCATCGCCCACCTTGCCTACGTGCCGAACGAACGGGTCGTGGGTCTGGGCAAGCTACCGGCCGTCGTCGACACGATCGCCGCCCGGCCCCAGATGCAGGAACGCCTCACCGAGGAGATCGCCGAGGCGCTCCAAATCGGGCTCGCACCGCTCGGCGTACTGGTCGTGCTCGACGCCGTGCACGGCTGCGTGACCGCCCGTGGTTCGCGCCAGACCGCCAGCTCGACCGTCACGATGGCCAGCCGCGGGTCCCTCGCCGAACCCGTGAAGCGCGCCGAGATCATGGCCCTGATCGGCTCCGGCCGGTGACCCGGCCGCGCACCCTGATCATGGGGGTGCTCAACGTCACACCGGATTCCTTCAGCGACGGCGGCCGGTGGGCGTCGACGGATGCCGCGATCATCCACGCTCTCGACCTGCAGTCCCAGGGAGCCGACCTGATCGACGTGGGCGGCGAGTCCACGCGCCCCGGCGCCGGCCGGGTCGCGCCCGCCGAGGAGCAGTCCCGGGTGATCCCGGTGATCAGCGAACTCGCCCGGCAGGGGCTTTCGATCAGTGTCGACACCCTCAATTCGAGCACCGCGGCCGCCGCGGCCGCCGCCGGGGCGCAGATCATCAACGACGTCTCCGGCGGCCTGGCGGACCCGCTGATGGCATCCCTCGCCGCACGCAGCGGGCTGACCTACGTCGCCATGCACTGGCGGGCGCATGCCCCGAAGATGGACGACCTCGCTGTCTATGGCGACGTCGTCGCCGAGGTGCGGGCCGAGCTGGTTGCGCGGGTCGACATGCTCACCGCGGCTGGCCTGCCGCCGGAGAAGATCGTGCTCGACCCGGGGCTCGGCTTCTCGAAGCTGCCCGAGCACAACTGGCGTTTGCTGGCCCACCTGGACGCCTTCGCCGACCTGGGGTTCCCGGTCATGGTCGGTGCCTCTCGCAAGCGGTTCCTCGCCGGGGTGCTCCCGGCCGACGCGGGCGTGCTGGAACGCGATCTGCCGACCGCCGTGGTCAGCGTGCTGGCCGCGCAGGCCGGCGCCTGGGCGGTGCGCGTGCACGACGTCGCGGCGACGCGAACGGCGCTGAATGTGCTGGCACTGGCGGATTCCGCCAGAATGGGACCATGAGAAGCGACTCCATCACGCTCACCGGCCTGCGGGTCAACGCGCACCACGGCGTCTACGACTTCGAGCGGGAAAACGGACAGGACTTCGTCATCGACGTAACGGTTTGGCTCGACCTGCGGCGTGCCGCCGCGAGCGACGATGTGACGCAGACCATCCACTACGGCGAGCTCGCCGTGGAAGTGACGGATGCTGCCCGGCACAACCCGGTCGACCTGATCGAAACCGTCGCCGAGCGCATCGCCGTTGCGGTGCTGGCGCACGACGCCGCCGACACGGTGCAGGTGACGGTGCACAAACCACAGGCACCGATCTCCGTACCGTTCACGGATGTCGCGGTGCAGATCGTGCGGACGCGCGCATGACCGACGCGACCCCGGCGCTGCTCGCCCTGGGCAGCAATCTCGGCGACCGCATGGCCACCCTCACCGCGGCGATCGACGCGCTGGAGCAGGTGCCCGGGCTCGAGCTGACCGGCGTCTCCCCGGTCTACGAGTCCGCCGCGGTGAAGGTCGGCGGCGTCGACGACGAGGCACCGCGCTATCTGAACCTGGTGGTCGGCATCCGTTACACCGGGCACCCGCACACCCTGCTCGACGCGGTGAACGCCATCGAGAACGACCACGGTCGGGTGCGGGTCGAACGCTGGGGCGACCGTACCCTCGACATCGATATCATCGTCTTCGGAACGGCCTCGCTGCACGACGAGCGCCTGACCATCCCGCACCAGCGGGCCGCCGAGCGCGACTTCGTGCTGGCCCCGTGGTTGGACCTCGACCCGGCCGCAGTGCTGCCGGGCCGCGGCCCGGTGCGCGCGCTGCTCGGCGCGATCAACACCACCGTGCAGCGGTACCCCGCACTGCCGTCCGCGGGCGGCAACCGGTGAAACGTACGCAGCCGTCGGCGCTGATCGCCCTGGGTCTGGCTGGCCTGGTCGTCGTGTTCCTGCTCGAGCTGGCCGCCGCGGCCGGCGGCTCGGCGATGTTCCTGCCCCCGGCCACCCTGCCGATCGCGTTGATCGCGATCGGGATCGGCGTCCTGGCGCTGGCCTGGCCGATCCGTCAGGCCATTCGCGGCACGGTGCGGAAACACGTCAACCCGTTCCTGGCCATCCGGGTGGCGCTGCTGGCGAAGGCGTCGGCGCTGAGCGGGGCGCTGCTTCTCGGCGGCGGACTGGGAATCGTGCTCTACATCCTGACCCGCTCGGTCGTGCCGGCGGTAACATCGTTATGGCCTGCAATCGGGACGGCGGTAGGCGCCGGGATCCTTCTGACCCTGGGGCTCGTGGCCGAGCACTTCTGCACGCTTCCCCCCGATGACGACGATCAAGAGCAGGGAGAAGTGCGTGCCTGACGCGGCTGTAGGACTGGACCTCCCCGACGTGGAGGAGTGGAAGCGCGTCTCCCCGCGTTATGTGGTGGTGGAGACGGTCGGCACGATCGTCTTCGGACTGGTGCTCACGGCCATGGCCGCGGCGGTGTGGCTGCTTCTCGACGTGCAGTGGGCGCTCTACGTGATCGGCGCGATCGTGTTGATCACCGGGGCCAGTGTCGCCTTCGAACCGCGCCGGGTGCGGGCCATCGGCTATCAACTGCGACGCGACGACCTGCTCTTCCGCCGGGGCATCATGTTCACCCGGTTCGTGTCCGTCCCTTACGGGCGGATGCAGCTGGTCGATATCACGCGCGGCCCGATCGCGCGCTGGCTGGGTCTGGCCGACCTCAAATTCGTGACCGCGGCGGCCTCGTCGGGGGTGCTCATCCCGGGGCTCGCCGAGGCCGACGCGGAGAGCCTGCGCGACCGGCTCGTGGAGCTGGCCGAGAGTCGCCGGGCCGGGCTGTGACCACGCTCGCCGACGGGGAATGGCACCGGCTGCATCCGGCCAGCCCACTGCTGCGCGGCGGCATCTTCATCGTCGCCGTGCTCGGCTTCATCATCGCCAACCTCCGCGAGCGGCTGATCGACGTCTTCTTCGGGGTGCCGAGATACGGCGGCGACCCGATCGACGCGATCCTCGAGCGCGGCGTCGTCGGCTGGGCGCTGCTCGCGGTCGCGGTCGTGCTTGTGCTGGTCCTGGCGGTCTTCTACCTGTCCTGGCGCATGCACACCTTCCGGGTCACCGGGGAGGTCGTCGAGGTGCGTAGCGGAATGCTCTTCCGCAGCAACCGCCGGGCCCGCCTCGACCGCATCCAGGGTGTCAACATCGTGCGCCCGTTCATCCCTCGCCTGATCGGCGCCGCGAAGCTCGAAGTCAGCGTGGCCGGTCAGGACGCCAATGTGCAACTGGCCTACCTGGGTTCGACCCTGGCCGACCAGCTGCGACGGGACATCCTTCGCCTCGCGTCCGGACTGCGGCAGCAGGCCGTTCCCGCCCCGGATGCCGCGCTGGCCCAGACCTCCCGTCTCGGTCTCGCTCCCGCGTCACCCCTCTCTCCCGCGACCGCCGCCGCCGACCGGGCCCGGGATCTCTTCGCGCCCGAGCTGGACCCCGACGCCGCCCCGCCGGAATCGGTGGTGCGGATTCCGCCCGGGCGGCTGATCGGATCCGTCGTGTTCAGCGGCTTCACGGTTTTCGTCGTGCTCGCCGGAATCGCCCTGATCGTCGGCGTGACCGCCGGCGGCAGCGACTGGCTGCTCGTAGCCTTCATCCCCACCCTGATCGCCAGCGTCAGCTTCTATTTCACCAGGGTCATCAAGTCGCTGCGCTACAGCATCGCCGGCACCCCCGACGGCGTGCGGATCGGCTTCGGGCTGCTCACTACTAGCAACGAGACCCTGCCGCCGGGCCGGGTCCACGCGATCGGCGTCTCGCAGCCGTTGCTCTGGCGCCCGTTCGGCTGGTGGCAGGTGCGCATCAACACGGCCGGCCACTCCAGCACCCAGGGTGCCGCCGGCGAGGCCAACACCACAACCCTCCCGGTGGGCACGCTCGCCGACGTCGCCCGGGTGCTCGAATTGATCCTGCCCGGGTTCGACTCGGCGGAGCAGCAGGCCCTGATCGAACGGGGCCTCCGCTCGAAGGGCGGCGACGACGGCTTCACGAACGCGCCGCGCCGGGCGGCCTGGCTGCATCCGTTCTCCTGGCGCCGCACCGGCTACACCGTCGTGGGCGGCATCGCTCTGCTCCGGCGCGGCGTGATCTCGCGGGAGCTGGTGCTGGTGCCGCTGGCCCGGTTGCAGAGCGTCGCCATCTCGCAGGGCCCCGTGACCCGGATGCTGCGCCTCGCCTCCGCCCGGCTGCACACCGTCGCCGGGCCGGTCTCCGCCTACCTCGGGGTGGTGGCCGCCGCAGAGGCCCTGGTTTTCTTCGACCGGATCGCCTCCGGGGCCATCTCGTCGGCCCAGTCCGACACCAGCCACCACTGGAACCAGCCGATCCAGGACCAGCCGACCGCGGCCCAACCCACCTGGAAGCAACCGAACGGAGTCATCGAATGACGCCGCGTCCCGGACGCCTCGGAATCGGCATCATCGGTGCCGGCCGGGTCGGCCCCATCCTCGGCGCCGCCCTCGCCGGCGCGGGCCACGCGATCGTCGGGATCTCCGCCATCTCGCAGTCCAGCCGCGACCGGGCCGAGGCGATTCTTCCGGGCGCGCCCATCCTCACCGTTCCCGAGATCGTCGAGCGCAGCGAACTGGTCATCATCGCCGTGCCCGACGCCCAGCTCGAGAGCCTCGTCAGCGGGCTCGCGGCCGCCGGAACCTGGCAGGCCGGCCAGCTTGTGTTGCACACCTCGGCCCGGTATGGCACCTCGGTGCTGGCCCCGGCGCTGGCCGGTGGCGCAATCCCGCTGGCCATCCACCCGGCCATGAGCTTCACCGGCACCAGCATCGACCTGGCCCGCCTCGCCGACAGCTACTTCGCGGTGACGGCGCCTACGCCAGTGCTGCCGATCGGGCAGGCGCTGGTCGTGGAGATGGGCGGCGAGCCCGTGATCGTCGCGGAGGCCGACCGGGCTGCCTATGCCGAGGCCGTTGACACCGCCACGGCGTTCTCCACCTCGATCGTGGAGCAGGCCACCGGGCTGCTGGCCGGCATCGGCATCGAGCACCCCGGAGCGGTGATCGCGCCGCTGATGCGGTCCGCCATGGAGAACGCGCTGGCCCGAACCAGCCCCGACCGTCTCGACCTCTCCCAGCTCGACACGCTGGACGCGCTCGACACCCGCGACCAGGACGGTTTCGACGAATGACACAACCGCAACACACCGGAGGACGAGTGAACGTGCTCACCAAACCAGCAGTCATCGGCAGCATCGAGGAACTGCGGAGCCGCCTGACCGACGCGCAGAGCCGCATCGAGAGCGCGCGCGCCGGGCGCGGCGAGGCCGGGCTCGGGCGACCACGCATCGTGCTGGTCCCGACCATGGGGGCCCTGCACGCCGGGCACCTGACCCTGGTTCGCCGGGCCCGCAGCCTCGGCGACATCGTCGTGGTGTCGATCTTCGTCAACCCGCTGCAATTCGGGGTCGGGGAAGATCTCGGCAGCTACCCGCGCATGCTCGAGGCCGATGTCGCGGCTCTGGCCGCGGAGGGCGTGCCGTTCGTATTCGCGCCAACCAGCCAGCTGATGTACCCGGACGGCGCCGCTTCCACCCGGGTTGTCGCCGGCGCGGTCGGCAGCCTCTTCGAGGGCGCTGCGCGCCCCGGGCATTTCGACGGCATGCTGACGGTGGTTGCGAAGCTGTTCAACATCGTCGGCCCCGACGTGGCCGTGTTCGGCCAGAAAGACGCGCAGCAGGTCTTCCTGGTCGAACGGATGCTGGCCGACCTCAACTTCCGCACCCGCATCGAGGTCGTCCCGATCGTGCGCGAAGACGGCGGCCTCGCCCTCTCCAGCCGCAACCGCGCGCTCGAACCGGCGCAGCGCGCCGCCGCCCGGGCGCTGTCCGCGGGGCTCGAGGCCGCAGCATCCGTCGCCGCCCAGGGGGTCGGCGCCGCACTGCAGGCCGCCCACGCGCGGATCGACGTGCAGCCGCTGCTTAAACTGGACTATCTCGTTGTCGTCGACCCGCGGACCTTCCTTCCGGTCGGGGGCGAGCATCACGGCCCGGCCCGCATGCTGGTCGCCGCGCTGGTCGGTCACACCCGGCTGATCGACAACGTGGCCCTGGACCTTCCCTAGGCCGCACCACCCGCACGACCGTCACCAGCCAGACCCTCACCAGCCCGACCTTTCATCAACACGTCGTCACATCAATGAGCACGCGCGGGAGCGCCGGGCATCGCCCGGCCGCCACCTGCCACGGAGAACCGCATGAGCGAGCAGAACCCAGCACCGACCGAGGCCGAAATCGTGGCCGCCGCAGCGGCGGAGGCCGAGACCAACGAGCAGAAGGTCGTGCGCCTGGCCAAGCGTGACCGGTTGAACGCCGCCGCGACCAGTCCCGCCGGCGGCGCCTACCCGGTGTCCGTGCCCGTCACCGACACGATCCCCGCCGTGCGTGCGCAGTTCGGCGACCTCGAAGCGGATGCCGTCACCGGCGTCATCGTCGGCCTCGCCGGCCGCGTCGTGCACCTGCGCAATACCGGCAAGCTCTGTTTCGCGAGCCTGCAGTCCGGGGACGGCAGCCGCATCCAGGCCATGATCTCCCTGGGGGCGGTGGGGGAGGAATCCCTCGCCGATTGGAAAGACCTCGTCGACCTCGGCGACCACCTCTTCGTCTCCGGCGAGGTCATCTCCTCCCGCCGCGGCGAGCTCTCCGTCATGGCGTCGGAGTGGCAGGTCGCCGCCAAGGCGCTGCTGCCGCTGCCGAACCTGCACACCGCGCTCAGCGAAGAGACCCGCGTGCGCAGTCGGTACCTCGACCTGATCATTCGCGAGCAGGCCCGCCGCAGCGTGATCCAGCGCTCGCAGACCGTCGCTAGCCTGCGCCGCACCTTCACGGAGCTGGGCTTCATCGAGATTGAGACGCCGATGCTGCAGGTCATGCACGGTGGCGCATCCGCTCGCCCGTTCACGACCCACAGCAATGCGTTCGACACCGACCTCTTCCTGCGGATCGCGCCGGAGCTGTTCCTCAAGCGCGCCGTGGTCGGCGGCATCGACCGGGTCTACGAGATCAACCGCAACTTCCGCAACGAGGGCGCCGACTCCACCCACTCGCCGGAGTTCGCGATGCTGGAGGCCTACGAGGCTTACGGCGACTACAACTCGATCGCCGACCTCACCCAGAAACTGATTCAGGATGCCGCGTTCGCCATCGCCGGCTCGCACGTGGTGACCTGGGCCGACGGCACCGAATTCGACCTGGGCGGCGACTGGGACCGCATCGGCATGTACGACAGCCTGTCCGCGGCCTTGGGCTACGTGATCTCGCCGGCCACCCCGCTCGCCGACTTGAAGGTGCTCGCCGACACGGAGGGGCTCGATATCGACCACCCCATCCACGGCAAGTACGTCGAGGAGCTGTGGGAGCACTTCGTGAAGGGCGGCCTGACCCGCCCCACGTTCGTGCTGGACTTCCCGATCGACACCAGCCCGCTCGTGCGCGGCCACCGCGGTGTGGCCGGGGTGGTCGAGAAGTGGGACCTGTACGTGCGCGGCTTCGAGCTGGCCACCGGCTACTCCGAGCTCGTCGACCCGGTCGTGCAGCGTGAGCGCTTCGTCGAACAGGCGCGCCTCGCCGCCGGCGGCGACCCCGAGGCCATGCGCCTCGACGAGGAATTCCTGCGGGCCCTCGAGCACGGGATGCCGCCAACCGGCGGCATGGGCATGGGCATCGACCGTTTGCTGATGGCGCTGTCCGGGCTGGGAATCCGGGAGACCATCCTGTTCCCACTGGTGAAATGATCATCCGATGAGGTCGAATCCGCCTCGCGAGCCTGTGCCCGGCGAGCCTGTGCCCGGCGAGCCTGTGCCCGGCGAGCCTGTGCCCGGCGAGCCTGTGCCCGGCCAACCGATCCCGCGCGTCCGTCGTCGTCCGTCCCTGCTCGAAATCTCGATCTGGGTCGGCGTCGGGGGAACCGGGATCTACGCAATCGGAACCGGTATCGCAGGGCTGCTGAACACGTAAACGCCGCGCGCCCGCCCGCCGTTTTCCCGTATCGTTGGAGACATCATGGATAACTTCTGGGTCAGCGCTTTCTGGGCGCTCCTGCCCACCGTCGCCGTCGGGCTGATCTTTTGGATCGTGATGCGTTCCATCGTGCGGGCGGACCGCACGGAGCGTAAGGTCTACGCCCGGATCGAGGCGGAAGAGCGCGCCAAGCTCGGGCTCGATAAACCGGTTACGTAGCACCGAATGTTCGGCATCGACATCTCGACCATCATCCTCGTGATCGCCCTGGTGGTCGATTTCTCCATTCGCGTGGTGGCAATCGTCGTCGTTCCTCGCAACCGTCGGCCGACATCGGGCATGGCGTGGCTGCTAACGATCTTCTTCCTGCCCTTCATCGGCGCCTTACTCTTCCTGCTCATCGGCTACCGAACCCTGCCGAAAAAGCGACTGGAAATGCAGGAGGAGATCAACCAGTTCATCCTCGACAGCACCGAGGGAATCGATCAGGTGCGTCGCGATCATCCGTGGCCGCTCTGGCTCGACTCGGTCGTCGAACTCAACCGCAATCTGGGGGCGATGCCGCTGGTCGGCGGCAACGAGGCCCGCCTGCTCGGCGACTATGAGGGCACGTTCGCCGAGATGGTCACGGACATCGATCGGGCCCTCAATTTCGTGCACGTCGAGTTCTACATTCTTTCCCTGGATCCGACCACGGCGCCATTCTTCGACGCCCTCGAAAACGCCGTCAAGCGCGGCGTGACCGTGCGCGTGTTGATGGATCATATCCAGTCGATGCGCAAGCTCGGCTACCGCGAGACGCTGCGCCGGCTCACCGACTCCGGCGTGAAGTGGGAGCTCCTGCTGCCGCTGCAGCCGCTCAAGGGAAAGTGGCAACGGCCGGATCTGCGCAACCACCGTAAGGTGCTGATCATCGACGGCACGGTCGGTTACATGGGGTCGCAGAACGTCATCGACCGCACGTACAACATGCCGGGGAACATCCGTCGCGGCCTGAAGTGGAAAGACCTGATGACGCGGGTCGAGGGACCGATCGTGTCGGGTCTCAACGCGATTTTCATCACCGACTGGTACAGCGAGACCAACGACCTTCTGACCCGGGACATCCAGCCGGTGTCAACCGAGGTTGTGCCGCACTCCCTGGACTGCCAGGTCGTGCCCAGCGGACCCGGCTTCGAGGGCGAGAACAACCTGCGTCTGTTCCTCGCTCTGCTCTACTATGCACAGGAGCGCATCATCATCACGAGCCCGTACTTCGTGCCAGACGAGTCGATCATGTACGCCATCACGACGGCCACTCAGCGCGGGCTGCGGGTGGAGTTGTTCGTTTCCGAGGTCGGCGACCAGGCCCTCGTCTACCACGCGCAGCGCTCCTACTATGAGGAGCTGCTTCGGGCGGGCGTGAAGATCTACCTGTACAAGGCTCCCTACGTGCTGCACGCCAAGCATTTCACGATCGACGACGAGGTGGCCGTGATCGGGTCGAGCAACATGGACATGCGCTCGTTCAGCCTCAACTTCGAGGTATCGATGATGGTGCGCGGACGCTCCTTCGTGCAGCAGTTGCGGGCGGTGGAAGACGGCTACCGGGAGGACAGCCGTGAACTCACCCTGGCGGAATGGATGAAGCAGCCGCTGCGCTCCACGGTGCTCGACAATCTCGCCCGGCTGACCTCCGCGGTGCAGTAGCGGCGTCCGGCTCGGCTCCGAGCCCCGGCACCTCGCCTCACCCAATTCGGCGGTGGTCGAGGGGGCACTCCCTCGACGATGCGCGACGTGCCCAACAGGCGTTCACGAGCCGGAGACCGCACGACCAGGAGCTCGGTTCGGTGGTGAACCAATTCGACGGAGATTTTGGGAAAGAGGGAGGTTTTTCGAGCTAACCTAACCGCTTTTGCCAAAATCTCCGTCGAATTCGTTCGGGGGCGCGGGTGAAACGTGTTTTTGGCCGGTGCCCGTGCAGAGGCGTGTGTGCATAGTACGCTTCCGCTCATTCTCGCCACGTTCATGTTCTTGCTCACGGTGCTGCGGAGCATCCGTTCTGACGGCGTGATTGCTCTGGTTTTCTTCCTGGCTCACCTGGCGACGCAGATCCGGGTCGAGGTGATCGCACAAATCTTTCTCCCGCACAGGGGCTTTATGCCGGTCGACTTGGCTGGTTCCGAACCCGGGGCGCGCGGTTCGAAAGCGCCGTCTCCGGGTACCTGCTGGACATCGTCGCCACGGCCGCCTGTGCGGCCGTCGTCGGACTCGCTGAAGCTCGAGCAGAGGCACAACTCCACGCCCGATCTCAATACCTGCGTGCACTCACTGAGACCGAGTGCGTGGAGCCGGTCGTAGTCGTCCTCAGCCGGTGGCTGGGTGCAGGCTCGACGCAGCGACCCGCGCCACCCGGGGGAGGGGTGCGTTCTCCCCGGATACGATGCTGCGAATGACGGCGATCGGCAGTTTGGGCTCCCGGTTCGCGTCGGTCAGGCCGTTGGTCTCCTGCATTGTGTCCGTCAGCTGGGTGTAACAAAAGCCCGAGAGGATCGGGTTGTCCCGAAGGCTTCCCACGAGACCTGATACACGATTTTCGAAGTCCTCATGGCTTGTCGCTGTCGTGTAGCCCCACGAGTCATCGGCAGCATCGGGCGCGAAGCTGACCCCGCCGAATTCAGTGACCATGATCGACTGGCCATCGACCTCGCGGGGGATGAGCTGCAGGCGACGGCCTGCCGGACCCATACCCGCAACGAGGGATCGGATGGCGTCGATGTCCTTGTAATTGGCGTCGAGCTGCTCGGCCGTGCCGGCATAGTCGTGGATTGTGAGGATGTCAGATATGGCGTGTTCCCAGCCGTCATTGGAGATGACGGGGCGGCTCGGATCGAGCGCGCGAGTCAGGTGGTAGAGCGACTGGGCGAAGCTCAACTGGGCGTCGTCGTGTGCGATCTGTTGAACACCCCAACTCTCGTTGAGGGGAACCCAGGTGACGATTGACGGATGCGATCGGTCGCGGCGCACTACTTCGGTCCATTCGCGGGTGACTCGCGATACTGCCTCCGAAGAGAACTCGTAGGTGCTGCCCATTTCACCCCAAATGAGCAAGCCGAGCCGGTCCGCCCAATAGAGGAATCGAGGGTCCTCGACCTTTTCATGGATTCTCGCGGCGTTGAACCCGAGGGCCTTGATGAGTTCCACTTCGGCTCGCAGAGCTTCGGCCGAGGGCGCAGCGAGGTGCGACTGCGGCCAGTAGCCCTGCTCCAGCACCGATCGTACGAAGTACGGTCGGTCATTGAGCAGGAACCTGCCGCCCGCGACACCGACGCTGCGAAGCCCGAAATAGGAGAAGGACTCGTCGAGAATGCTTCCGTCGTCAGCAATGATCGAGACATGCGCGTCAATCAGTCGTGGGTTTTCCGGTGACCAGAGGAGAGCTTCACAGGCCTGACCGTTCGCCTGCCGAGAAATCTGAATGGTTGCCTGTGATCGCGGCTCAACGGCCAAGAAAGACTGCCGGGCGAGAATTTCGCCCGCGATGGACAGTTCCACCTGAACAGTCACGCTCGGCGCCGGTCGCCGCGTCAGCTCCACCTCGATCGCGACGTCCCCAGCCGGCACGTTTGGAATCCAACGCAGTGCCGTGATGCGCTGATCCGGCACAGACTCGAGCCAGACCGGTTGCCAAATCCCCGTAGTGCGGTGGTACCAAATGACGTGCGCATCCTCAAGCCAATCCTGTTTGCCCCGCGGCTGAGCTACGTCGTGGGGGTCATCCTCGGCACGAACCACGAGCACGCAGTCCTCTTGGGGCGACAGAGCTTCGGTGATGTCAAAGGAGAATGGCGTCTGGCCGCCCTCGTGAGACCCGATGAACTGGCCATCGATCCACACAGATGCGCGGTAGTCGACCGCCCCAAAATGCAACACCACTCGGTCACGCCCGCGGGACAGTCCGCTCGCGGCCACGTCTTCGGGGCTGATGATGCGGGAATACCAGACAACGGGATGGAAGCCCGGCTCGGCGATTCCTGACATCTCCGACTCAGGCGGAAACGGAACAGTGATGACCCGGCCAAGGTGTGCAGGGTTTGCGAACCACTTCTCGCTTCTGCCGATGTCGTGATCGTCGTGTTCGAATGCCCACTCGCCGGCGAGATCGTGCCAATTCGGGCGGACAAGTTGCGGGCGGGGATACACGCCACCCTGGGCACTGGCAGAAATCGGGAGAGAACGCGACATACCGCAATCATGCCGCCAAATTACAGCGCTGTAAAGTCTGAGTGTCGGTCGAGGCGTCAAGGAGCAAATGGAGCGCTCTCGCGCACCTCGAGTGAATGCCCCACGATCCTGTGGCGGCCAACCCCCCGGTATCCAGCGATTCGTTCCTCGAGGAGATCGAAAGCAGCCGCGGCGATAGCGGTCTTCCTCGGCGCCACGGAGGTGAGTGTCGGGGACGTGTACGCGGCCAGGAAGGTGTTGTCCCAACCGACCACGGCCACATCTGCGGGTACCGATCGCCCGGAATCATGGAGGGCTTTCAATGCTCCGATCGCAAACCGGTCGTCGCGGCTGACCACGCCGTCAAAACACACCCCGCGCTCAATCGCCTCGGCAACCGAACGAAGGCCTGCTTCAGCCGTGAATTCCAAGGCCGTGAATACCAGCTCGGGATCCAGCTGGACCCCGGCCTCCAGGAGACCCTGTTGGTAGCCGAGAAGGCGCTGATTCGTCGAACCAGTGATGTCCGCCGCTATGACACCGAGAAAAGCGATGCGTCGACATCCTCTCGCTAAGAGGTGCCGCGTGGCATCGAGAGCGGCCGAGATGTTGTCGATCATCACGTGGTCTGTCATGACAGGCATGGCCGCCTCGCCGAGCAAGACCAGCGGAGTGCCAGGATCGAGCTTCGCAATGTCGAGCGATTCCATGCGGACGGGGTGAAAGATCACGCCGTCGACCAGCCCAGCCTCCCGATCGCTGAGTACCGCCCGTTCCGCGACGGGATCGCTCAAGGTCTGCTCGATGATGACTCGGTATCCTCGTCGAGTTGCTTCTTCGGCAATGTGACGGGAGAGTTCCGAAAAGTACGGGTGGTCGATTTCGGGGATTGCCAGGGCGATCATTCCGGTTCTTCCGGTAGCCAGACGCCGCGCCGTAAGGTTGGGTCGGTAGCCGAGCTGGTCAATTGCCGCTTGCACCTTCTCGCGGAGCGCCGGGGCCACGTGAGGATAGTTGTGAACGACGTTTGAGACGGTCTTCATGGATACGCCCGCGAGCTCCGCGACGTCTATTAGTCGAACCCTTGCCATGTTTGTCCCGTCCCGTCCGGTCCATCCTAAGGCGACTGTGGCCAGGCGCTGGAAACGGCGTTTGTCGCGGATCCTCGCAGACTAGACAAACATCTTTCTAGCGCTGTACATTGACGGAAGGCGCTCGTCTGCCGCTCCGATTGGTGCGGGGAATGGGCGGCCCGCTTCGCGCATGAGTCGCGGAGCGATGTTTTCGATGAGGAGGACGAACGATCATGAAGCAGAAAGACTTCCTGGGGCGGCGAGTGATTGGGGCCACAGCTCTCGGTGCCGCACTCATGCTGGTACTGGCCGGATGCTCTGCGGGCGGAACCGGGCAGGCAGCGAGTGAGCCCTTCACCGGTGAATACACCGGACCTGAAGTGGAGCTGTCCTACTGGAACGGCTTCACCGGCGGGGACGGTCCGTTCATGGAGAAGATGGTGTCCGACTTCAATGCTGAGCATGACAACATCACGG
Source organism: Cryobacterium sp. Sr3 (assembly GCF_004402835.1). NCBI lineage: Bacteria > Bacillati > Actinomycetota > Actinomycetes > Micrococcales > Microbacteriaceae > Cryobacterium > Cryobacterium sp. Sr3. The sequence continues at coordinate 19,907 of NZ_SOFA01000014.1, forward strand.
TTGTCTCGAACACGATGCAGTGGACCGACTTCTACCAGAGACTGCCTGCAGCGGTGACCGCCGGCGAGGGTCCCGACGTCGGCGTGATGCACCTGGACCAGCTCGCGTCGAATGCCGCGCGAAACGTCATAGTACCGATCGACGATCTCGCCGAGGACTTGGGTCTCACGTCAGATGACTTCAGCGACGAAGTCTGGAATGCCGGCGTCTATAAGGACGCCCGATACGGCATTCCGCTCGATGTGCATTCACTGGCCATGTACTACAACACCGAACATTTCGCCGCCGCTGGGATCGAAGGGGCCCCGACCGACGCGGCTTCCTTCCAGGAGGCGCTCGACAAGCTCAAAGCAGCTGGGTACGAAACTCCATTCTGGATGCCGACGCGGTGGCCGAGCCACCTCATGAACCTCTCCGTGCTGTGGCAGAACGACGGTGAACCATATGGTGACGACGGGGCAACGTTTGATTCAGCAGCCGGGGTAGAGGCACTTGAGTGGCAGCGCTCCATCGTGGACGACGGTTACAGCCCGAGTGACGTCGCCATCGACTCTCAGTACGTCGCCTTCAAGAATCGTGAGACCTCGATCACCTGGGACGGCATCTGGCAGATCAACGATCTCGCCGAGTCCGGTCTGCCTTACGCGGTCGCCCCGGTCCCCACAATTGGTGACACGGATGCCGTATGGGCCAACTCCCATAACTTCTTCCTTCCCCGCCAGGCAAACGCGGACCAGAACAAGGTCAACGCATCGAAGGTGTTCATCGCCTGGATGAGCGAGCAGTCCGCCGAGTGGGCAGGCTCGGGCATGATCCCCGCTCGCCAGTCGGTGCGTGATGCGGGTGCCCTCGACGGCCTGCCGCAGGAAGCAATCGCGGCAACGATCGATTCGATGCGTTTCTTGCCGCCCATTCCCGGGATCGGTGGGGTTCAGGCCGAGACCCTCGAAATCGCAGTCGCCGACGGGGTTCAGGGAACGACGACGCCGAGTGACGCGCTCAAAAAAGCCGCCGGCACGGCGACGAAACTCATGGCCGACAACAAAGCCTCGTTCGGGGACTGACCAGTGTCGACGAAGGTCGGTGAGCGCGCCCTCCCCATGGGGAGGGCGCGCCGCCCCTCGGCCTCCGACCCGGAGTCGCAGAAAAATCGTGGAGTGCGAGCGGGCACTCGGCGGCAGGGGATAGCCACCCCCTGGCTATTCCTTGCCCCCTACCTGCTTCTGTTTGGCAGCTTCGTCGTCCTCCCGGCAGTTTTAGGGGTGTGGATCAGTCTTCATTCCTGGGACTACACGTTGCCGAACAAACCCTTTGTCGGCCTCGACAACTACGTCGCCTTGTTCTCACCCGGATCGACGGTTTTTGGCCCGTTCTGGGGGTCCATGCGGGCCACCGGCATCTTCACGGTACTCAGCGTGCCATTGCTCCTGATCGTCCCGCTCGCCGTTGCCTTACTCATGAGCAGGAAGTTTCCCGGACGGGACTTTCTCCGAGCAATCTACTTCGCCCCCTACGTACTCGGCGTCGCCGTCATCTCGGTGCTGTGGCGATACCTGCTCGACAACAACATCGGACTGGTGAACCACTATCTGGGACTCCTAGGACTTCCGGATGACACCGCTTGGACAACAACGACGCCCGCGGCCTGGGTCGCGCTCGTGGGAGTGACCGTCTGGTGGACGCTCGGATTCAACGCCGTCATTTACCTTGCCGGCCTTCAGGACATCCCGATCGAACTCTACGAAGCCGCACGTGTTGATGGGGCCGGACCGTGGATGCAGTTCCTGCACGTGACGATCCCCGGGCTGAAGCCCATCCTCTCGTTCATCACGATCATCACCCTTCTTGCATCCGCCAACATGTTTGGCCAGTCCTATCTCATGACTCAGGGCGGCCCCGGACGTGAAACGCGCACGGCCATATATCAGATCGCCGACGCGGGTCTGCGCAACTTTCAGATGGGCAGCGCCGCAGCGATGAGTTATGTACTGACCGTATTCCTCATGGCGATCAGTGCTTTTGTCTTCTACATCTTTCGCGAGAAACAGCCCAAGAAGCTCAAGAAGGAGGTGCGCTCGTGAACGCTCTCACGACCAGGATCAGTGCAGGTTCCCGTGCACGCAGTGCACGTCGACGGAGTGGCACAATCACTCGGGTCGTCGTTCTCGGCGCGATCGCAATCGCGTTCATCAGCCCGATCATCTTCATGATCGTGACCAGCTTCAAGACCCGGGCTGACGCAACAACTATTCCACCGGCGTGGATTCCCAATCCAATTTCCGTACAAGCTTTCGCGTCTATCCTCGCTCCCGGGACTGCGACTCCGGTGCTGCAATGGTTCGCAAACAGCATGGTCGCAGCCGCCCTCAATGCCACGCTCGTCGTCGTCACGGCGTCATTGGCGGCGTATCCGCTCGCACGAATGCAGTTTCGCGGCAAGAATTTCGTCTTCGTCATCATCGTCGCGACATTGCTGGTGCCGCCGGTAATCCTGGTGATTCCCAACTACCTTATCGTGAGCGAACTGGGGTGGCTCAACTCGCTCGTCGCGATCATCATTCCCACGGCGGCGTCCGCATTCGGAGTGTTCTTCATGCGACAGTTCTTCGTCGGCCTGCCGATCGAGTTAGAGGAGGCCGCCCGGCTCGATGGGGCGAACCGATTCGTCATCTTCATGCAAGTGGTTCTGCCGCTCGCCAAACCCGCACTTGCAACACTCGCGCTGCTCGCCTTCCTCGGCAACTGGAACGACTTCCTCTGGCCCGTCTACGTCTTGTTCAGCCCGGAGATACAAACACTGCCAGCTGGACTGTCCACGCTTCAGTCCGCAAATGCGGTGCGCTACGACCTTTTGATGGCCGGCGCGGTTGTCGCGAGCGTGCCCGTGCTGGCGCTGTTCATCTTCCTTCAGCGCTTTATCATCGAGGGCGTTTCTCGCTCCGGAGTGAAGGGATAGCACGTGTTGACCTCTGCTCGCCGCGCAGCGGTAGCGTGTGTGGCTGGAGCCATCATGACCGCCTTCGCGGTGAGTGGCTGCACGGCGGCTCCGGAGCACTCGGCACCTCCGGCGTCTGCCGCAGCAGGCGCTGCGGTACTCAACACGAATTTCGCAGACCCCGACGTGGTGGAGGTCGACGGCACTTATTTCGCGTATGCCACCAACGACAACAACCGCAACGTGCAGGTCGCCTCCTCCACCGATCTCCTCGATTGGGAGGTGTTACCGGACGCGTTGCCGGATCTCCCAAGCTGGATTATTCCGGGAAAGACCTGGGCGCCTGAGGTGACGAGACTCGCCGATGATTCATTCGTCATGTACTTCACGGCGACGAATTTTGCGCCAACGCTGCAGTGCATTGGTGTAGCCACTGCCAGCGACCCGGCCGGACCGTTCATCGTTCAGAGCGACGCCATGATCATCTGTCCAGAAGACGAAGGCGGCGCGATCGATGCAAGCACCGTGCTCATCGACGACGCCTTGTACCTCGTCTGGAAAAATGACGGTAACTGTTGCGACCTCGACACCTGGATTCAGGCGGCCACGCTCTCTCCCGACGGGCTCAGCATCACGGGCGATCCCATCAGGATCCTGAAGCAAACCGAGGATTGGGAGGGCAACCTTATCGAGGCTCCCACCATTGTGGTCCGAGGTACAGGACTCCTGATGCTCTACTCCGCTAACTCTTACGGAGACGACCGATATGCGGTCGGTGCTGCAACGGCTGCCTCAATCGATGGCCCGTGGACGAAGGAAACGGGTCCGATCCTCTCGACCGAAGGGTCGGGGGGCCTATATCGCGGCCCTGGTGGCCAAGACCTGGTCTTTGGTCTGAATGGCAAGGACTATCTCGTCTTCCACGGGTGGGACACGGACTACACGTACCGCGCACTTCACGTTGCCGAGACCGAATGGGACGCCGACATTCCTCGGGTCCTGACCCCCGAGTAACCCAATTGGGGTGCGACCTTTCTTTCGCGGCGCCATCCTGGCGCCGTGGCCGAACCGAGTCGTGGATGGAAAGTACACATTCGGTGGTGTCGAGCAACAGCTCAGCATCACCGAGCCGTCGAGGGGTCACGCTCTCCATGGACTCGTGTCCTGGTTGAACTTTGCAGTGGTCAGGCAGGCGGCCGATCGGCTCGTCCTCGCGGCAACCGTCGAAGCGCAGCCTGGATACCCCCACCGGGTGACGCTGGAGGTGGATTTTGCGCTTGACGCCGGTGGCCTTCGAACGGCAGTTACGGCAGTGAATGCCGGTCCAAATTCCGCCCCTTTTGGCGTCGCTCCGCACCCGTACCTTGTTGCCGGCGATGGCCGCGTCAACGACTGGACGCTGGAGCTCGCAGCCCAGCGAATCCTGACCGTGACTCATGACCGCCTCATACCCCTTCACCTCTGTGATCTCGATGCTGGTGATCTTGCCGTGTTTGACTTCCGCACGCCGCGGACTATCGATGACACCTTCATCGACCATGGATTCACTGGCTTCGACCGGGACGATGAAGGCATGGCGACACTTCGATTGACGACGACCGCGGGCAGTGGAGTGGAAATGATCTGGGGTCCCGAATGCCCGTGGGTTCAGGTGCATACGGCTGATCAATTAGTACCCTCGATCGACAGAATTGGACTCGCCGTTGAACCAATGACCTGTCCGCCGGATGCGTTCAACTCTGGAATGAACCTGAACGTTCTTGAGCCATCCGGCTCAACGCGCGCCTCCTGGACGGTTCGTGCAATCGACCAGCTATGCAGACCGCTCTGGAATTGACGCGACTCGCGTCGCCGAATGACCAAACCGGCACAATAGCGCTTGACCGACGATTTCACATACGTTCTGACGCGGGGGTTGCTGAACGCCCGATAGCCGAACGGCTAGCGGCCGTTCCGTCGTAAGAGAGAATGCCTCGGTGCCCACCTCGGTGCCCACCTCGTGGTGTCGACGAGGTACCCCTGACGCTGGCAGGGGGCAATGCGCAACCCGAATTCGGTCGCATCCTCGCAGTGGCGGGTCATGTGCGATCGTGATAGATCTGAGACATGCACATTTTCCGCGCAGCCTGAGACTCTGCCCGGACATTCACCGTAAATGCACCTCCGAAAGTGAGGGCGGATCTTCCGTCTATCATGGTCAAAATTTAGGAAGTGAAAGAAATGAAAGCAGTCGTTTATAAAGGCCCCAACGCGGTCAACGTTGAAGACGTTCCGGATGCCAAGATCGAACGCCCCACTGACGTTCTTGTTCGCATCACAGCGACAAATATTTGCGGTTCCGATTTGCACATGTACGAGGGACGCACCGATTTCGAAGTCGGGCGCACCTTTGGTCACGAGAACATGGGTGAGGTCATCGAGATCGGAAACGGCGTCGACGCCGTCAAGGTCGGCGATCGGGTCGTGCTGCCATTCAATATTTCCTGCGGGTTTTGCAAGAATTGCGAACGCGGTTTCACGAACTACTGCATGACCACTCAACCAAACCCGGTCGGCGCGGGCGCCGCCTACGGCTTCGCTGGCATGGGTCCGTATCCCGGCGGGCAGGCCCAAATGCTGCGTGTGCCCTACGGCGATAACAACTGCTTGCGCCTGGGTGAAGACGCGGTAGAAAAGCAAAACGATTACGTGATGCTGTCGGACATTTTCCCTACCGGTTACCACGCTACCGAGATGGCCGGAGTGATCCCCGGTGACACGGTCGTGATTTACGGTGCGGGTCCAGTCGGACTGATGGCCGCCCTGTCCGCCACGATCAAGGGCGCGAGTAAAGTTTGGGTCGTGGATCGACGCCCTGACCGGCTGGCCCTCGCCGAGCAGATCGGTGCGATCGCCATTGATGACTCGAAGATGGACCCGGTTGAGTTCGTTTTGGACCAGACCAAGGGTATCGGCGCGGACCGGGGGTGTGAATGCGTGGGTTATCAGGCCCACGACCCCCAGGGCACCGAAGATCCCGCCATGACTCTGAATCGGCTGATCCAGTCCGTGCGCATCACCGGGGGAATCGGCGTTGTCGGAGTCTTCCTTCCGGCAGATCCCGGCGGCTTCGACGATAACGCCAAGCAGGGCAAACTTGCCATTGATTATGGCCTGCAGTGGCTTAAGGGTCAAAGCATAGGCAGCGGACAATGCCCGGTGAAGAAGTACAATCGGCAGTTGCGCGACCTGATCGCCGCGGGCAAAGCCAAGCCATCCTGGATCGTTTCCCACGAGATCCCCCTCAGCAAAGCCGCGGATGCCTACAAGAACTTTGGCGAACGCACCAACGGTTGGACCAAAGTCATCCTCAAGCCGGAGTAGGCCAACCGATCCTTCGTTGGGTATCCGCGCGTGCGCCGCCGCACGGCTACCCGGGATGAGGGCAGCAGCGCGTTCCGCGATGGCGACGACGGCGGCATCCGTGTTGCCGGACATTGTCGAGGGCATAATCGAGGCGTCTGCGACACGCAGTCCGACGATTCCGTGCACCCGCAATTCCGGGGGGCAGCGGCCCGACCGTCATCGGACTGTCGGTGCCCCGGATCACGGCCCTCCGTCGTCTCACCACGCCGATCGTGCTTCCATGCTCGGCAACATGGTGCTGATTTGCTCGGCGGTGGACCGGCCGCGGTCATCGACCACGCGACCATCGGCCAGGAGGATGATGCGGTCGGCATAGCTGGCGGCCTGCAGCGCGGCGATGACCTGCGTCTGGCTGAGCCGCAGCGCCTCTTCCCAGGCGGTGGCGAACGCATCCGAGGTCACCACCTGTTCGGCCGACGAGGCCGCCACGTGCGGTCGAGATCGCCCGCCACGTGCGGTCGAGATCGCCCGCCACACCTTCCGAAATCGGCCGAAGGTGACGAGGTCGGAGCCGGTGCGCGACGACATCCGTCACGCCTGCGGCGAACAGAGGCACTCATTTCAGGGTTCGCTCGTTACTCTCGATGTATCGGCGCCACAACTGCCCTGGCGCCAAGGGAGCGATCACATGTTTGAGAGATTTACCGACCGAGCTCGACGCGTCGTTGTTTTGGCCCAGGAAGAGGCCAAAATGCTCAACCACAACTACATCGGTACTGAGCACATCCTGCTCGGCCTGATCCACGAAGGCGAGGGAGTTGCGGCCAAAGCCCTCGAGAGCCTGGGTATTTCCCTCGACGCCGTGCGTGAGCAGGTGCAGGACATCATCGGTCAGGGCCAGCAGCAGCCGACGGGGCACATCCCGTTCACGCCGCGCGCCAAGAAGGTTCTCGAACTGAGCCTGCGCGAAGCACTGCAGCTCGGCCACAACTACATCGGCACCGAGCACATTCTGCTCGGCCTCATCCGCGAGGGTGAAGGCGTTGCCGCCCAGGTGCTCGTCAAGCTCGGCGCCGACCTCAACCGGGTGCGCCAGCAGGTCATCCAGCTCCTCTCTGGTTACCAGGGCAAGGAGCAGGTGCAGGTCGGCGCGAACGAGCAGGCGAGCGGTCCGGCGGGCAGCCAGATTCTCGACCAGTTCGGGCGCAACCTCACGCAGGCCGCCCGCGACAACAAACTCGACCCGGTCATCGGGCGCGAGAAGGAGATCGAGCGGGTCATGCAGATCCTGTCCCGCCGGTCCAAGAACAACCCGGTTCTGATCGGTGAGCCCGGAGTCGGCAAGACCGCCGTCGTCGAGGGTCTCGCCCAGGCCATCGTCAAGGGCGATGTACCCGAGACGCTGAAAGACAAACAGCTCTACTCGCTCGACCTCGGCTCGCTCATCGCCGGAAGCCGCTATCGCGGTGACTTCGAGGAGCGGCTGAAGAAGGTCACCAAGGAGATCCGCACCCGCGGCGACATCATCATCTTCATCGACGAGATCCACACCCTCGTCGGTGCCGGTGCCGCTGAGGGCGCCATCGACGCGGCCAGCATCCTGAAGCCTCTCCTTGCCCGAGGCGAGCTGCAGACCATCGGTGCCACCACGATCGACGAGTACCGCAAGCACTTCGAGAAGGATGCCGCGCTCGAGCGACGCTTCCAGCCGATCCAGGTGGCCGAGCCGTCTCTGCCCCACACCATCAATATCCTCAAGGGGCTGCGCGACCGGTACGAGGCGCACCACAAGGTCTCGATCACCGACGGCGCTCTCGTGGCCGCGGCGAACCTGGCCGACCGCTACGTCTCCGACCGGTTCCTGCCGGACAAGGCCATCGACCTGATCGACGAGGCCGGCGCCCGCCTGCGCCTGTCGATCCTGTCCAGCCCGCCCGAGCTGCGCGAATTCGACGAGAAGATCGCCGTGGTGCGCGCCGCCAAGGAGACCGCCATCGAGGAGCAGGACTTCGAGAAGGCCGCCGGCCTGCGCGACGAGGAGAAGAACCTCCTCGGCGAGCGTTTGCGCCTCGAGAAGAAGTGGAAGTCGGGCGACGTCAAAACGACCGCCGTCGTCGACGAGGGCCTGATCGCCGAGGTTCTGGCCCAGGCCACCGGCATCCCCGTCTTCAAACTCACCGAGGAGGAGTCCTCGCGGCTCGTCTTCATGGAGAAGGCGCTGCACCAGCGCGTCATCGGTCAGGAAGAGGCCATCTCGGCGCTCGCCAAAACCATCCGTCGCACCCGTGCCGGACTGAAGGACCCGAAGCGCCCGAGCGGTTCGTTCATCTTCGCGGGCCCCACCGGCGTCGGAAAGACCGAGCTGGCCAAGGCGCTCGCCGAGTTCCTCTTCGACGACGAGGCCGCCATGATCTCCCTCGACATGAGTGAGTACGGCGAGAAGCACACCGTGTCCCGACTGTTCGGCGCCCCTCCCGGGTTCGTCGGCTTCGAAGAGGGCGGCCAGCTCACCGAGAAGGTGCGCCGCAAGCCGTTCTCCGTGGTGCTGTTCGACGAGATCGAGAAGGCCCACCCTGACATCTTCAACTCGCTCCTGCAGATTCTTGAAGAGGGCCGATTGACGGATGGCCAGGGTCGCGTCGTCGACTTCAAGAACACCGTGATCATCATGACCACGAACCTCGGCACCAAGGACATCAGCGGCGCGCCCGTCGGTTTCCAACTCGAGGGTGACACGTCCACCGGTTACGACCGGATGAGCGGCAAGGTGAAAGAGGAGCTGAAGAAGCACTTCAAGCCCGAGTTCCTCAACCGCGTGGACGAGATCATCGTCTTCCCGCAGCTGACCAAGCCGGAACTGCTCCAGATCGTGGACCTGTTCATCAAGCGCTTGAGCGAGCGCCTGCTCGACCGCGACATGACCGTGGACCTGACCCTCGCCGTGAAGGAGCACTTGATCGAGGTCGGCTTCGACCCCGCACTCGGTGCCCGTCCGTTACGCCGTGCGATCCAGCGCGAGGTGGAGGACCGCCTGTCGGAAAAGATCCTGCAGGGCGAGCTCAACGCCGGCGACCACGTGCACGTGGATTACGTGGGTGGGGAGTACATCTTCACCACGACGGTGCGCGCCTCCGCCGTAGCCGTCGGCGTCAACACCACGGCCGCAATCGGCACGGGGCCGGGCTCACCCGACCTCGCGGTGACCAGCGAGTAGCGGTAACCCGTTGGACAGGGCCCGGCGGAAACATCCGCCGGGCCCTGTCTCGTGCTCGCCCGGCCCCGACTCCCTGACGAATTCGGCGGAGATTTTGCTCCTGCGGGCCTGTTTCGGGCTCAAAACGGGCAGGTTCGGCAAAATCTCCGTCGAATTCGCTCCCCCCACAGCTGCCTAGACTGAGCTGGTTGGTTCGCGTGAGTGAACCGAGAGAGATCGGTGGGCAGCGAATGCAGGAGTTTTTGGTGCGCCGGGCACGCACCACCGATGTGCCCCGAATCCAGGCGCTCGTGGCGCCGCTGGTGCAGGAGCGCATTCTGCTCGGCAAGGAAAGCGTCGTCTTCTATGAGGCGGTGCAGGAATTCCGGGTGGTCGAGGATGCCGACGGCACTCTGATCGGCTGCGGCGCCCTGCACGTGATGTGGGAGGACCTGGGCGAGGTGCGCACCCTCGCCGTGACCGCCGACCGGCTCGGCCACGGCGTCGGCCACGCGCTGATGGACCGGCTCGAAGCGGATGCTCGCGAGCTCGGGCTCAGCCGCCTCTTCTGCCTGACCTTCGAGGTGCCATTTTTCGCCCGGCACGGCTTCACCGACATGGGCTCCGAAACGGTCGACCCGCAAGTGTACGCCGAGCTCGTGCGCTCGCACGATGAGGGTGTCGCCGAGTTCCTCGACCTGGCCCGGGTCAAGCCGAACACGCTCGGCAACACCCGGATGGTCAAGCGGCTCGACTGACCGTCTGAAAGCTGACCGCAGTGGGCAGAAGACAGCGAGAGACTACCCGTTCAGGTGCCGCTCAGGTGAGGGTAGTTCTGGAGATTTCTGCTCATCCGAGCGAAACGCTCAAATTCACTGATTGTTACTTCGCAGGTAGCGCACTGGCAACACCGCGTCCGTAGCATGGCGATCACTGTCGATCGTTAATAGCTGAGGAAAACTATGTCGCCTGCACCGAACAGCCGTCTGAAACTGGCTTTTTCTGCTCTACTCGGAGTGGGGCTGGTCGCCAGCCCCCTGGTGGCCCTGCCCGCCTTCGCCGACGTCGGCGGCACCGGGGTCGTGATCAACGAGGCCTACCTGAACGGCGGCAGCACGGGAGCGACCTACCTCAACAAGTTCGTCGAGCTCTACAACCCCACGGACGCTGCCGTCTCCCTCGACGGCACCTCGCTGCAGTATCGGTCGGCCACAGGCGCGGCGAACCCGTCCGGCACGCTTGCACTGAGCGGCTCGATCCCCGCCAAGGGGTACTACCTGGTGCAGGGAACGGCCAACTCGACCAGCGGCGCGGCGCTGCCCACCCCCAACGCCACCCTCGGCTTCTCTTTCGGCGGCGGAGGCGGAACCCTCTTCCTCGCCAGCCAGGCCGCGCAGCTGACGGCCCCGGCCACGGGATCCCTCCTCAATGCCCCGGGCGTCATCGACCTACTCGGCTACGGCACGTCGCTCACGTTCGAGACCACGGTGGCGTCCGCCGCATCCGTCACCACCGCGCTCACCCGCGCCACGGGCCTCGACACTGACGTCAACTCGGCCGACTTCATCGTCGCGGCTCCCACCCCGACGAACGCCGCAGGCGAGGCCGCGGCGACCCCGGTCGACCCGACCGCGACGCCCACCGCGACGCCCACCCCGACGCCCACCCCGACGCCCACCGCGACGACTCCGCCCGTGCCTGCCGCCGCCCTTGCGATCAACGAGATCCAGGGCTCCACGGATGCCGGCGCCCAGACCGGTAAGGTCGTCACGACGACCGGCGTCGTCACCGCCACATATCCCACGGGCGGTTTCAAAGGCTTTTACCTGCAGACCCCCGGCACCGGCGGCGCGGTCGACTTGACCACGCACACCGCGTCCGACGGCCTCTTCGTCTACACGAACGCACTGGCCGCCCCGGTCACGGCAGGCGACTACGTCTCCGTCACCGGCACTGCGAGCGAGTTCTTCGGCCTCACCCAGATCACGATCACCGCGCTCAGCGACGTGACCGCGTTGGACAAGGCCGGGATCGTCGGCCCGGTGCCGGCCACGGTCGGCCTCCCGTCAACGGATGCCGCACGTGAGTCTCTCGAGGGCATGCTCGTCTCCCCGCAGGGCGACTTCACCGTCACCAACAACTACGCGACCAACCAGTACGGCGAGATCGGCCTCGCGGCCGGAACCACCCCGCTCGTCGGCCCGACCGTCACCGCCCGCCCGGGAACGGACGCGTACACCGCGGCCGTCGCCGGCAATAAGGCGCGCGCGGTCACCCTCGACGACGGCGCCACCACCAACTTCTTGTCCAGCATCAACAAGGACAAGCCCGTTCCCTACCTTTCGACGACCAGCCCGGTGCGCATCGGCGCGGCCGTCACGTTCGCGACGCCGGTCATCCTCGACTTCCGCAACAGTGCCTGGAAGTTCCAGCCGACCACCGAACTGGTGCCTGCGACCGCCGCAGCCGTGCAGCCCGCAACCTTCGCCGACACCCGCACCGCGGCACCTCGATCGGTGGGCGGCGACATCCGTCTGGCCACCTTCAACGTGCTCAACTACTTCGCCACCACCGGGGACTCGATCACCGGCTGCAGCTACTACACCGACCGGGCCGGCACGCCGATCACGGTCAACAGCGGATGCGACGCCCGCGGCGCGGCCACCCAGGTCAGCTTCGAGCGCCAGCAGGCAAAGATCGTCTCGGCGATCAACGCCCTCGACGCCCACGTCATCACGCTGGAAGAGATCGAGAACTCGGCCCGCTTCGGCAAGGACCGCGACTTTGCCCTCGCCAACCTCGTCACCGCCCTGAACACCGACGCGGGCAGCCCGGTTTGGGCGTTCGTACCCTCACCGGCCGCCCTCCCCGCCAGCGAAGATGTCATCCGCACCGCATTCATCTACAAGACCGCCGCGGTCGAAACCGTCGGCGGATCGACCATCTTCGACGACGCCGCGTTCGTGAACGCCCGCCAGCCGCTCGCCCAGGCGTTCCAGTTGGTCGGCGACGCCGGCAGCAGCTTCCTCGCGATCGTCAACCACTTCAAGTCGAAGGGTTCCGGAACCGGCGCCGACGCCAACACCGGCGACGGCCAGGGAGCCTCGAACCTGTCCCGCGTGAACCAGGCGACCGCGCTCGTCAAGTTCGCCGACACGCTGAAGACCAGTACCGGCATCGCGCGCGTCTTCCTCACCGGTGACTTCAACGCCTACGACCAGGAAGACCCGATCAAGGTCATCACCGACGCGGGCTACCTCAGCCAGGAGGCCAAGAGCGGCGAGTACACCTACGCCTTCGGTGGCACCGTCGGCTCGCTCGACCACGTGTTCGCGTCACCCGAGGCAAATGCCGCGGTCACCGATGTGGACGTCTGGAACATCAACTCGGTCGAGTCCGTTGCGCTCGAGTACAGCCGCTACAACAACAACGTCACCGACTTCTACGTGGCCGACGCGTTCCGCTCGTCGGACCACGACCCGGCGATCGTCGGCTTGGACCTCGCCAGCCCCACCGACGTCGACATCAACCTGCTCAACATCAACGACTTCCACGGGCGCATCGACGGCAATACGGTGAAGTTCGCCGGAACGATCGAGCAGCTCCGCGCGGAATACGGAGACGCGTCCACTTTGTTCCTCTCCGACGGTGACAACATCGGCGCCTCCCTGTTCGCCTCGGCGTCGCAGGGCGACAGGCCCACCATAGACGTGCTGAACGCGCTCGGCCTCAAGACCTCGGCCGTGGGCAACCACGAGTTCGACCAGGGCTTCGCCGACCTCACCGGGCGCGTCGCCGACTCCGCCGACTTCGACTACCTCGGCGCGAACGTCTACCTGCTCGGAACGACGACCCCGGCGATGCAGGAATATGCGATCTTCGACGTCGACGGCGTCTCGGTCGGTGTGATCGGCGCCGTCACCAAGGAGACCCCGGCGCTGGTGTCGCCGAACGGGATCGCCAGCCTGAGCTTCGGTGACCCGGTAGCCGCGGTCAACCGGGTCTCGGCCCAGCTCACCGACGGTGACCCGGCCAACGGCGAAGCCGACGTGCTGATCGCCGAGTACCACGAGGGTGCCAGCGCCGGAACGCCGGACAACGCGACCCTCGAGCAGGAACTCGCCCTCACCGACAGTGCGTTCGCAGTGATCGTCACGCAGACCTCAGCCGAAGTCGACGCGATCTTCACCGGCCACACGCACAAGCAATACGCGTGGAACGCACAGTTGCCCGGTGCGCCCGCCGGTATCACCCGCCCGGTGCTTCAGACCGGCAACTACGGTGAGAACATCGGCCAGGTCGTGCTGAACTACGACATTGCCTCCGGTGACACCACGACCGTGAAGAACCAGAACGTCAAGCGCTCGGTCACCGCCGACGCCACCCTGGTCGCCGCCTACCCGCGGGTCGCCTTGGTGAAGACAATCACGGATGCCGCGCTCGCCCAGGCGGCCGTCATCGGCAACCAGCCGATCGGCTCCGTCACCGCCGACATCACCCGCGCCTGCCTCGGTGGCACCGCACCGTGCGCGGAGAACCGGGCCGCACCATCGGCGATGGGCACCCTGGTGGCCAACTCGCTGCGCGAATCGCTGGCTGACCCGCTCAAGGGCGGCGCCGAAATCGGCGTGGTCAACCCCGGCGGCATGCGCGCCGAGCTGCTACTCGCACCGGACGGCGTCGTCACCTACGCCGAGGCCAACGCGGTGCTGCCGTTCCTGAACAACCTGTGGACGACCAGCCTCACCGGGGCCCAGTTCAAGACGGTTCTGGAGCAGCAGTGGCAGCGTGACGCGGCCGGCAACATTCCGAGCCGTCCGTACCTGCAGCTGGGCCTCTCCGACAACGTCAACTACACGTTCGACGCGAGCCGGACCGAGGGTGACCGCATTACGGGCATCTGGATCAACGGCTCGGCAATCGACCCGGCGCGCTCCTACCGGGTCGGCTCGTTCAACTTCTTGCTCACCGGAGGCGACAACTTTCGGGAGTTCAAGAACGGAACGGGCACGCGCGACTCCGGTCTCGTCGACCGGGACGCGTGGATCTCCTACATCACGGCCAAGAGCCCGCTGACGCCGTCGTTCGCCACCCGCCAGGCCAGTGTCACGGGTGTCCCGACCGTGGCGGTCGAGCGCGGCGCCTCGGTCACGTTCACCGTGGGCAACCTGAACCTGAGCTCGCTCGGCGCGCCGAAGAACACGGCAATGTCGTTGGTCTGGGCCGGCAGCAGTGCCGGACTGGGAACGGCAGCCGTTGACGCAACGGGTGCGGCGACGGTCACCGTCACGGTGCCGCAGGATGCCGCGGCGAACAGCGTGCTCGAACTCACCACCACGGAGTCAGGCACGATCGTGCGGGTGCCGATCACGGTCGTTGTGCCGGTTCCGCCGACGACTGAACCGGTCGCCGCCAGCCCGAAGGCGCTGACCAAGGCACTCAAGAACGCGATCGTCACGGACGCGGCCACGTATGCCGTGGGTGCCCCGGTCACGGTCGACGTCGGAGTGGCGCGTGCCGGTGAGTTCGTCTCCGTATCGCTGCAGTCCAAGCCAGTGGAGAACCTGGGCGGCTGGCTGCTGGTGAACGCGCAGGGTGAGGTCAGAACGACCCTGCCGGCCGACACCCGTGCGGGCAAGTACAAGCTGGTCGTGCAGGACGAGAACGATAACGTGCTCGGCTGGACCGAGATCAGGGTCGACAAGGCGCCGCGCGGCCGGTAGTACCGCCCGGAGCAAACCGGACCGGCGCGGAACCGAGCCTCTCGAGGTCGGCCGCGCCGGTTCGGCGTTTCCCGCCCGACACGCGCACGACACGCACAGCATTGCCGGCGGCGCCGGTATACCTCGCTAGCCTTGGGTAATGTCGACGATCAAACATCCGGTCGGCCCCCAGTCCAGCAAGGTGTACTGGCGCCGTCGTCTCGTGGTGGGCCTCGGCCTGCTCATCGTGCTCGCCCTCCTCATCCTGGTCATCTCGTCCATCGTGCGCCCGGCCGCCGGCACCGGTGTGCCCGACAGCACTCCGGCGCCCGCGGCCGAGGCGGCCGGAGCGGAGGTCTCCGCCTCCGACCCGGCGGCCGACCCGGCCGCGTGCGACCCCGCATCCGTGCAGATCGAAGCGACCACCGACGCGGTCAGCTACGAACCGGGGGCGCAGCCGATGCTCTCGCTCAGCGTCACCAACATCGGCGACGTGCCGTGCGTGCTGAACGCGGGCACGGCGACGCAGGTGTTCACGGTGTCGAGCGGCACGGATGTCTACTGGACGTCGACCGACTGCCAGCAGGAGCCAGGCGACGCCGACGTCAGCCTGCAGCCGGGTGAACCCGTGAGTTCCGACGAAGCGATCGCCTGGGACCGCACCCGTTCGAACCCGGACACCTGCGGCGAAGCCAGCCGCGATGCCGCGCCGGCCGGCGGAGCGGCCTACAACCTGACCGTGAGCGTCGACGGCATCGAGTCGGTGAACCCGAAGCAGTTCTTCCTCTCCTGATACCGGCCCGGCCGCCGTTCGCTCGTGGCGTGCCCCCAAGGGTCGGATTCGGCGTGTCACTACCGCGCCAACTGGTTGAATGGAAGCCGTGACTGACGCTACTCCACCGACGCATTCCCCTGCCCTCGCTGCCGCTCTGGCCGCCCAGGATGTGGCCGCTGTGGCCTATGCCCTGCGCAACGATGTGATGATCGTGCCGCAGCTGGTCGTCAACGGGCAGGCGGAACAGGTGCGGGTCTTCGGCCGTGAAGGCACCGACCGCCGGATGCTGCTGCTCTTCTCCTCCGCCGAGAACTACGCCCGCATGGTTCCCGACGAGATCGATCCGCAGATCATGGTCGGTGACGCACAGTGGCTTCGCGAATTCCTCACCGTGCACCAGCAGGTGCTCGAGATGGTGTTCTTCGACGTCGCCGGTCCCCATGTCATGCAGGCCGCACCGGCGGACCTGATGCGCGCCCTCGGCCCGCTGCCCGGCGAGGAAGAAACCGGCACAAGCGAACCCGGCGGGTAGCGCCCGACTGACCCCCTCAGGCTGGGGGTCCCCAGACCCCCGGCCGCGGAGTCGGCCCGCGCTAGGCTGGCCCTAGACAGTGTTCGGCCCGCTCCCGAAGCGGAATCCGACGGACTTTTCACGGTCAGCATTCAGCCTGTCAGGGAGCAGGTCAATGTGGTGGGGACCGAACAGGGTCTGACCGACGCCCGCCTCGCGGGCGTCGAGCGACAGTACTGGATCGACCGCAATGTCGCCCTCCAGGATGCCGAGGCCTGGCTCGCCGAGTTCGGCGACGGGGAGCACGGAGCGACTGCGCGACGGCTGCAGGTTGTCGTCGCGGCTGTGCGCATCCGTCGCGGCGACCCGAGTCAGAGCGCCGTTGACGTGCAACAGATCCTGAGCTGGGCGGAGCAGCACGGTGAGCTCGCCCTGCAGTCGCGCTGTCACGACGTGCTCGGTTCCGTGTTCGAGATGGTGGGCGACCGCGCCCTGGCCCTGGAACACGCCGTCGCCGCGAACGACCTGCTCGAGGAGTCGGAGGTTCCACTCATGCGTGCAGCCGCCCGCAAGTGCCTGGCCGACGCGCTCGGCTCGGCCGGGTCCCTCGACGAGGCGCGCCGCCGCTACGACGATGCCCTCCGCCTCGTGATCGATGACCCCGAGACCATCATCCGCTACAACATCCTGAACAATCTCGCCTACACCGAATACCTGGCCCACAACCAGGTCGAGGCCCTCGCGGCCGTGGAACAGCTGATCGGCCTGTCCGAGGTGGGCGACCGACAGATCGGCATGTACGCCCTCGACACGGTCGCGCGCGTCTACCTGACGGCGGGGCGGCTGGACGAGGCGGAAGCGAAGCTGCTGCCGGCTATGGACCCGGCCGTGGGCAACCTGCATCCCGACGGGTCCGCAGTGGCCCTGGTCACGCTGGCCGAGATCTATCGCACGCAGGGCAATCTGGCCCGAGCGCAGACCGTCATCGACCGGTGCCGCGAGCTGTCCCAGCGGTTCGGGCTCACCCGCTGGTCGACGGAAGCGGCAAGGGAGCAGGCCGAGATCCATGCGGCCAACGGCGATTTTCGCGCCGCGTTCGAGGCGTACCGGCACTTCCACGAACAGTCCGAGGCGCTCGGTGCGAGCGAGAACGAGTCGCGCGGGCGCATCCTCGAGGCCATGTTCCAGACCGCGGAGTCCCGCCGAGAGAGCGAGCGGTACCGAGAGCTGGCTGAGCGCGATCCGCTCACCGGGCTGCACAACCGCCGGTTCGTCGACGAACACCTCAGCGCCGCGCTGATGCGCCTGCGCGAGGGTGGGCCGAGCGTGGCCATCGCCATGGTCGACCTCGATCACTTCAAGCGCATCAACGACACGCTGTCGCATGAGGTCGGCGACACTGTGCTCCGCGAGGTGGGCAGCATCCTGATCGCCGCTGCGGCATCCGCGGCCGACGGCATCGCCGCACGCCTGGGCGGCGAGGAATTCCTGCTGATCATGCCGGGGATTGACGCCACCGAGGCGCACCGGCGTTTCGAGGCGGTCTGCCGCTCGATCGCTGATCACGACTGGTCGCCGATCACCGGCGCCCTGCCGGTGACCGCGAGTCTCGGGATTGCCCTGGCGCCTGCCGACGGCCAGCAGAGCTCGGACCTGCTGCGCGCCGCCGATGTGCGTCTGTACGTGGCCAAACGCGACGGTCGCAATCGGGTCGTTCACGCCGCCATCGTCTCCACGTCGACCCCGGAGGCGGAACTGCTCGAGGCCCGATGATCACGGTGGGTCGGGCTTCCCGCTGGTCGAGCGCCCGGTGGTTGAGCTTGTCGAGACCCCGGTGACCCGAACCTGCCGCTCGCCCGGACATCCGTGGCGGCCCGCGCCGGATGTTCCCTGCTAGAACGCGCGGTCGAGCTCGGCGTCCCGTGCGGACTGGCCGGTCGCGATCGCCGCGGCGACCGCGGTGCCGATCGCGCCGGCCTCGGCATCGAGTCGGATGGTGAAGCCGAGCCGGGCGGCCTCGGCTGCGCGCAGCTTGGCCGCTGACACCGGTCGCACCTCGCCGGCGAGGCTGATCTCGCCGAACGCCACGGCCCCTTGAGCGATCGGCTTGTCCTTGAACGCGGACGCGATGGCGAGGGCGATGGCGAGGTCGGCGGCCGGTTCGGTGAGACGGATGCCGCCTACGGTCGACACGTAGACATCCATGCTGCCAAGCCCCGACAGGCTCGCCCGGCGCTCGAGCACCGCGAGGAGCATCGCCACCCGTGAGGAGTCCACCCCGTTGGTGACGCGGCGGGGGTTCGGGGCCTGGGTCTTGATCACCAGAGCCTGCACTTCGACCGGCATCGCCCGGCGGCCCTCGAGTGCCACCGTGACGCAGGTGCCGGACACGGGGGTGGAGCCGCGGCTGAGGAACAGCGCGCTCGGGTCGGGCACCTCGGCGATGCCGTCGCCGGTCATCTCGAAGCAGCCCACCTCGTCGGTCGAGCCGAACCGGTTCTTGAGCGCCCGCACGAAGCGCAGCGCGCTCTGCCGGTCGCCCTCGAACTGGCACACTACGTCGACAAGGTGTTCGAGCAGGCGGGGGCCGGCGATCGAGCCGTCTTTGGTGACGTGCCCGACGAGCAGGATGGGCAGGTTGCGGTCTTTGGCCACCCGGATCAGCGTGGAGGCCACCTCCCGCACCTGGCTGGGCATGCCCGCGAGGCCGTCGGAGAGTGAGCTGGCCACCGTCTGCACCGAGTCGACGATGACGAGGTTGGGTTGAATGGCGTCGATCTGGCCGAGGATGGTGGCCAGGTCGGTCTCGGCGGCGATGTACAGCTCGGGTTGCAGCGCCCCGGTGCGCTCGGCGCGCAACCGCACCTGGCTGACCGATTCCTCGGCGCTGACGTAGAGCACGCGGGACTTGGCGGCCGCTGCCTTGGAGGCCACCTCGAGCAGCAGTGTCGACTTGCCGACGCCGGGCTCGCCGCTGAGCAGGATGACCGAGCCAGGCACGATGCCGCCACCCAGCACCCGGTCGAACTCGGCGATGCCGGTAGGCCAGTGCGAGACGGCCGTGGTGTCGACGTGAGTGATCGGGCGGGCGACGCCCGCGCCGGTGACGCTGGCCGGCTTGAGCGCGCGGGCCAGGCTCGCCTTCTCGGTGGTGTCCACCACGGTGCCCCACTGCTGGCATTCGCCGCAGCGGCCTGCCCACTTCAGGGTGGTCCAGCCACACTCGGTGCAACGGAAGGAGGAAACGGGTCTGGCCATTCTGCGAGCCTAGCTCGGGCCGCTGACACCACCCGATTCCGAAGTGTTCGCCACCGGAGTCGACGCGGGTTCCGGCGTGGGGGAGGGCCGGCTGGCCGGCACGGCCGAGGGCAGGCCGGCAGGCGCGTTGGGGGCATTCGGCCCGGCCAGGTCGGCAGGCCGGATGCCCCGCACCAGATGAGCGCTCAGCGCCGGAACGAACGCCTCGGCCCAGGCCCGGTAGCCGCGGTTATTGGGGTGGAACAGGTCGCCCGCGACGTGCGTGGCGACGCTGCGCAGCCCGAGCCGCTTCGTCGTGGCGTGGAGCGGCACCACGCGTAGCTGGTACTCCGCGGCCACCTGGCGGATGATGCGGTTGGCGACGGCGACCATCCGTTCGTTGCGGGGCAGGTGGAAGCAGGGCAGGTCGGCGACCAGGGCGTGCGGGGGCAGCGCCGCGCAGACCTGCCGGATGCCGGCCTCGAAGACGGCGGCGTCCCAGAGGGCGATGTCGTTGGCGCCGATCGCGACCGTGACGATGTCCGGGGTGAGCTTCGCGAACGTGGGCAGCTGGTCGCGCACAGCCATTTCGACGGTGGCGCCCGACACGCTCAGGTTCACCACGCGCACCGAGCGGCCGGTGGAGAGACGGATGTGGTCGGTCAGGATTCCGACATAGCCGCGGTGCGGGGAACTCGCCCCGATCCCCTGCGCGGCACTGTCTCCGATGACGGCGTAGATCAGCTCGCCCTTGTCTTTCGCGCGGGCGCGCCACCAGAGAGAGTGCACCGGCAGGGTCTCATTGAGAATCACCGAGCTCTCGGCGATGCGACGCTGGAAGCCCCGGTAATTGACCACGGCGGCGGCGCCGAGGCCGGCCGCTGTGGCCAGGGTTCCGGCAGTGAGGGCAAGGGAACGGAGCCTGTGGTTCACGGTGATCACCCGGTGAGAATACCGCTTCGTGCTGGGTTCTCGTCGTTCAGGGCCGTTCGGGGCCGTTCAGGGCCGTTCAGACACGGATGTTCGCCGCCGCGATTCGCGCAAGGCCCCCGATTTCAACTAAACTCTCCCTCGGTACCGTGTCCGAGCGGCCGAAGGTGCAACTCTCGAAAAGTTGT
Source organism: Cryobacterium sp. Sr3 (assembly GCF_004402835.1). Taxonomy (NCBI): domain Bacteria; kingdom Bacillati; phylum Actinomycetota; class Actinomycetes; order Micrococcales; family Microbacteriaceae; genus Cryobacterium; species Cryobacterium sp. Sr3. Next base: position 40,723 of record NZ_SOFA01000014.1, read on the forward strand.
GTGGGGGAGACTCCACCGTGGGTTCAAATCCCACCGGTACCGCCACAGAAAACCCTCTGCAGCCCTGTGTTTCACTGGGACTCAGGGGGTTTTTTCTCGCCGGGATTTCCCCAGCGGTAACGCAGCGGTAACGGAACATCTGTGAGCGGGTGTGAGCAAGTGCGAGTTGAGGCATGCGGTGGATGGTGACGCACGTGACTGCCGGGTGGCCCGCACCTTCCTGGCGACGATCTCCATGGTGCGCTGTGGCGGCTCGAGAGCAGTCGAATCGACGTCCTCGCATCGGTCACGGCGAGCCCGGTGCGCTGCCGGTGAGCGCGGGGGGATACGCGTCCTCGACACGCCCGACGTGTCTGGGAATAAGCTGTGTGGCCGCTATCTCCGAAATGCACACATACACATTCACCCTCGCCGGTACGTGTACGTGTACGTGTACGTGTCCGGAAGCGGTGCGACCCATACGAGACAAGGGGAGCGGGCACATCCAGCTTCAACGGTCGTACACATTCTCGCGGCGACAACTCAAGTTCAGGACCCCCCCGGGCGCGCACAGATTCAAGGGAGTTGGGAGGAGAGTGCACATCTGTACACATACTTATCGTGGGCGCGAGCAGAGTCGCTAGGATTGTCGATCCGGCGGTACAAACGGCAGACGCGGTCCGTCCACCCGAGATCCGCGTAAATCCGCGGAGGTTAAGGGAAATTCGCAGGGTTTTCGATTTTTCAAAAGCGGTACATCGCCGGTGCTTTTCCGGAGGGCTCGCGCCTGACGCACGACGACCGCCACGTCTGAACGCATGATGTGCTAACAAACTGCTCTTAAGGCAGGGAGCCGGAGCCACCGGAACTTAGTCGCACTATCAGAGGCGAGTACCGTCGTTCTTGTTCCAATCTGGAGGCCACTCCTCGCGCGCAGCGGCCACCCACTCCGGTGACCTGTCTGGCCAACCTGTCGGCAGTGTGTCCCTTTGAACGTAGTAATGGCTTCGGTGCCCCGCGCCGCCCGTCCCCAGCACAGCTCCCCCAGGAGTGCGGCGCCAGGCGCGCCATACTTGTCCTCGCTCGGCGGTCTCGACCACGAATCGAAGATCAAGTCCGCCAAAAAGCACTTCGCCGCGATCGGCATCGACGACTACGCAAAGTCGAGCCCGGAGAATTGGAATCTGTGATGCATATGCGCCGGCGTCGATCGATTTGAAGGGTGATTCCCCGCTAGTTGTTTGCATAGTCATTGCCGGTTTGCTGCCCGAGTCACCAGAGACGGGCCTCCGCGAATTTCCCGGTTCTGATGTGCTCAAGACTCGTTAACAGAATCAAACGTCGCCAGCGGAGCGCTACCGGGATTGAAGCTCAGGTTGGGCGATCCTCATGCCAATCTGGGTACACCCCAACTAGACGTCAAGCGTATGTATTCAATGCCGTCAGGATAGGGTCATATCTGGATAGTTTGACAGCCCTCGTTTCTGGGTCTTAGAGTTCAACCTGACAGAAGAGGCAGGAGATCCCCGTGACGGGTCAACGAGTTGGCTACGTGCGAGTCAGCACTCTCGATCAGAACACCGTTCGCCAACTGGATGGCGTCGACGTCGACCGTGTGTTCGAGGACAAGGCGTCGGGGAAGGATCTGAATCGGCCTGAGTTGGAGGAGTTGATCAAGTTCGTTAGGGATGGCGATACTGTTCTCGTGCACTCGATGGATCGCCTTGCCCGCAATTTGGAGGATCTCCGCTCGATCGTGCGCCGTCTCACGGCGAAGAAGGTCCGGGTCGAGTTCGTGAAAGAGCAGCTCTCTTTCACGGGTGAGGACAATGCGATGGCGAACCTGCTTCTCAACGTTATGGGAGCCTTTGCTGAGTTCGAGAGGTCTCTGATCCGGGAACGTCAACGCGAGGGCATCACCCTGGCAAAGACGCGCGGGGTCTACCGAGGTCGCGCTCCGTCGCTCGACGCTACGCGCGCCGCGGAATTGCGCGAGAAGGCTGCCGCGGGGGTTCCGAAAGCCGCTTTGGCTCGAGACTTTGGGATCAGTCGCGAAACTGTCTACGCCTACCTTCGCGCCGAGGTCTGAAGATTCTCTGCCTAAGGCAAATCTTCACGCCATTGGCTGGGGTGATCAGATCGAGTTCGCAGTCTCTCGCTGTGGAATAGGCCGCTCATGGCTGGTCAAATGAAGAACTCCGGGTCCGCCAAGGCGAAGTACCGGAGTTCCCAATTCTTGGCCCAAGTAACATGAAGCAGCGGTCATCAAGGGCTTGCGTGTTAATCTTAGCTCAGAGGGCGCCCTGTGGCAATGACATCGAGCGTGGGTCCCTGGATCGAGGAGTGGCTTAGCGCCGGCCGGTTCTCTACTTATGTCATGGCCGCTGGTGGATCTCGCTCGCGGGCGCTCGAGCTGTATGAGTGGAACGCGAGGCTAAGCGCAGCTTTTTTGCATGACCTGAGCCATCTGGAAGTCGGCCTTCGCAATGCGTGCGATCGACAGCTCGCGGCCGCGACGCTACCGGGTGACACGCATTGGACGGATCCAGCCACGCTTTTGACGCTGTTTCCCATTGTGATGCGCAAGGACCGGGACACCGGTCGCACGCGCGACGTAAATAGAATCCCTCGGGGCAATGTCGAACGGGCTCGGAACAACGCTGTCGGGGCACCCTCAAGCCCACCCTTGCCGGGCAAGGTCGTCGCCGAACTCATGTTTGGTTTCTGGACGTATCTCTTCGTGGACGCTCACGAGAAAACCATCTGGGTTCCACACCTCCACAAAGCCTTCCCGGCTGGCACCGATAGAAACGCGCTTAACGACGCCTTGGCTGCTCTTCGAGATTTTCGAAACAGAGTGGCTCACCACGAGAACATCCTCAGTGGCTCTGAAAGCGAACGCCGCCGAATCGTCTACGTTATTCGGTTGCTTTCGTCCGACGTGCTTGCCCATGTCAAAGCCAGTAGTGAGGTGTCCGCCATCCTGGCAGACCGGCCCTAGAGCCATCTCTAATGGTTAGTAGCTGGCCTGGGGCTGGCTGGCGAGCTGGTATCGGCCTTTCCCAACGTGACTCAAGAGCCATCTGTCCCGCGCAAGCGGTGGCTTTCACACGACCTGTCCGCTGGGCTAGGTCGGTGCCGGCCTGACACGTTTCTATGGCTTCATAGAAGGTTGTCCACCCACGCTCCGGCGGGGGTGTGACTCATTAGAGATCTGCCTCGCGACGATTCTCCCAGGCCCGGATAACGAACCATTTACCGGAAGAAGACACTTCGTGAGCACCGTGGCTGACACACACAAATACGTCATCGGCGTGGATACCCACGCCAAAACGCACACCTACGCAGTCGTTGCTGCCGCTACTGGCGCAGTCATTGACACCGCTTCATTTCCCACCACCGACGCTGGCACCGCCCGCGCGATCGCATGGATTGAGCGACGCTCGGATGGGCAGCAGCTTGCCGCTGTCGAGGGCACCGGCTCCTACGGAGCCACCGTGACTCGCGCTCTCACCATCGCGGGGATCCGCGTCTGCGAGGTCAAACCACCCAAACGGCAGGCCCGGGATAGTCACGGCAAAACCGACCAAATCGATGCCGTGGCTGCCGCCCGCACCGCGCTTGGCACCGATGCGACCGCGCTGATTCTGCCGCGCGCCGACGGGCTTCGCAGCGCCCTTCGAGTTCTGCTCGTCGCGAGACACAGTATCGATTCCCAACGCACCAGCGACCGCAACGCGCTCAACGCGCTCCTGCGGATAATCAACCTGGGCCTCGACGTCCGCGCACCCCTGACCAACACGCAAGTCGACATCATCGCCGCATGGCGCGATCACTCCAGCGATGACACTGCCGCTGCCGTCGCCCGATCTGAAGCCCGCAGGCTCGCCTCCGCGATCCACCAGCGCACTCGCGAGTTGGAAACGAATCACGCGGCCCTGTCAAAGCACGTCGACGAACTCGCTCCAGGCATCTAGGACATCCCCGGTGTCGGACCGTTCACGGCCGCTATCATCCTGACCGCTTATTCCCACCAAGGCAGAGTGCGCTCGGAAGCCGCCTTCGCGGCGTTGGCTGGCGTTAGCCCAATTCCGGCATTATCGGGAAATACGACCCGGCATCGCCTCAACCGCCACGGCGACCGTCAACTGAACCGAGCGCTCCACATCATTGCCCGCTGCCGCATGATCACCGACCCCACGACGAAAAGCTACGTTGACAGAAGAACCGCCGAAGGCAAGACCCGGCGAGAGATCCACCGCTGCCTCAAACGATTCATCGCCCGCAGCATCTATCGCTCACTGCGACCCTTACTGCTTGACTTCAACCATAGAAGGGTCGTGTGATGTGTCTTTCTGTGAGTTCTTTGATCGGTACTCACTGACCATCGCACGATGGTTTCCTACGTTGTTAATCCAACGCCCCAAGACCGGGAACTACACCACTCCACGGGACGTAACCCAATTCTCAACCGTCTCCGACAAACTCTGCAGCTTTCTTCGTTGAGAAGCCGCACCGCTGACAACCGCTCTGTGTGGAGGAGTGGTCGGGTTTGCGATAGCGAGAGGTCACTCGTCACACCCCCTTTCGCCGTGCTTGTCCCGTCTCCTCGCAGGGGTGGGGCTCCGGTTCGGTGTGCGAGTGCGGGGGCCGGGGAGCGTCTCGCGCCGGCCTCAGTGGGCGACGCCGGAGCGCTGGTGTCGGGCGCGGGTTTGCGCCCGCGCATAAATGAGCGTAGTCCTTAATGAATCAACTCATTGGAGGTGTCATGGCCGGTCTGCCGGATTACCCGGACGCGAAACGCAGCCCTACCCGAGGCCGCCGCGAACGAAGCATGCAGGACAAGCAGTTGCGGATCTTCAAGTCCGCGGCCGCTCTCTTCACAGAGCGCGGGTTCGACGCGGTGGGGACGCAGGAGATCGCCGAACGCGCCGACGTGGCTGTCGGCACGGTGTTCCGGTACGCCTCGTCCAAGGCCGAGCTGCTACTCATGGTCTACAACCGCGAACTGCGCGACGCGATCAGCACCGGCGTGCGGGCCTCGGCCGAGGCCGCTGACCCGGTCGAATCGGTGAACGTGCTCGTCCAGGCCGTGCTGGCGAGCTCGGCGCGCAACCCGGCCAACGTCATCGCCTACCAGCGCGAGCTGCTGTTCGGTTCGGCCACCGACGAGCACCGGACCGCGGGCCTCGCGCTTGTCGGCGAGCTCGAGGACGCGATCGCGTCCCGCCTCGCCACGGCGGCCCGGTCAGCCGGGGTCGATGGCGAGCCGGTCCTGCGCGAGGGACAGCGGGCCGCCCGCACCGTTTTCGCGGCGCTGGCGCTCCTGCTCGCTGGGCCGTCCACGGGCGCGCATCCCGGAGCGGACCCCATCGAAGAGCTTCGCGGGCAGGTCACGCAGATCGTGCGCGGCTTCCTCGCCACCTTGCCATCAACCATCGAAACATACTAAGGAGACTGACTATGTACTACAGCAGCGGCACTATGGAGGCGTTCGCGCGTCCCCGCAAGCCTGAGGGGGTCGAGAACAAGACCGCGTGGTTCGTCGGCGCCGGCCTGGCGTCGATGGCCTCGGCGGCGTTCATGATCCGCGACGGACAGATGGACGGGTCGAAGATCACCATCCTGGAACGGCTGAAGCTGCCCGGCGGGGCCCTGGACGGGATCGATGAGCCCAAGAAGGGCTTCGTGATCCGCGGCGGCCGTGAGGTGGACGACCACTACGAGTGCCTGTGGGACCTGTACCGGTCGATCCCCTCGATCGAGGTCGACGGTGCCTCCGTGCTCGACGAGTTCTACTGGCTCAACAAGGACGACCCGAACTTCTCGCTGCAGCGGGCCACCGTCGAGCAGGGCAAGGACGCCGGCACCGGCACCCTCTTCACTCTCTCGAAGCAGGCGCAGAAGGAGCTCACCGGGCTCTTCCTGGCCACCCGTGAGTCGCTGGAAAACAAGCGGATCAACGAGGTCTTCGGCACGGAGTTCTTCGCCAGCAACTTCTGGATGTACTGGCGCACCATGTTCGCCTTCGAGGAATGGCACTCTGCGCTGGAGATGAAGCTGTACGTGCACCGCTTCGTCCACCACATCGGCGGCATGCCGGACTTCGCCAACGTGCGGTTCTTCAAGTACAACCAGTACGAGTCGATGGTGCTGCCGCTGTACCGATGGCTGCTGGACCAGGGAGTGACGTTCCAGTTCGACACCGAGGTCACCGACATCGACTTCGCGATCACCGCCGACCGAAAGCAAGCCACCGCGATCCACTGGATCCGTGAGCGTGTCGTCGGGGGCGTCGAGCTCGGCGAGAACGACCTTGTGCTCGCCACCATCGGCTCTCTCACCGAGAACTCCGACAACGGCGACCAGCACACCGCGGCGAAGCTCGACGAGGGACCGGCCCCGGCCTGGGACCTCTGGCGGCGGTTGGCCGCCAAAGACCCGTCATTCGGGCACCCGGACGTGTTCGGCGCACACATCCAGGAGAGCAAGTGGCAGTCGGCCACCGTCACAACGCTCGACACGCGCATCCCCGCCTACATCGAGAAGATCGCCAAGCGTTCGCCGTTCGGCGGCAAGACCGTCACCGGAGGGATCGTCACGGCCCAGGACTCCGCCTGGCTGCTCAGCTGGACAGTCAACCGCCAGCCGCACTTCAAGAAGCAACCCGAAGACCAGATCGTGGTCTGGGTGTACTCGCTGTTGGTCGACGTCCCCGGCGACTATGTGAAGAAGTCGATGCAGGAGTGCACCGGCGAGGAGATCACCCAGGAGTGGCTGTACCACATGGGTGTCCCCGTGGCCGACATCCCCGAGCTCGCGGCGAATAGTGCCACCTGCGTGCCGGTGATGATGCCCTACGTCACGGCGTTCTTCATGCCCCGGCAGGCGGGCGACCGGCCCGACGTGGTCCCGGCCGGCGCCGTCAACTTCGCGTTCCTCGGCCAGTTCGCCGAGACACCCTCCCGGGACACGATCTTCACCATCGAGTACTCGGTGCGCACCGCGATGGAGGCGACTTACCAGCTGCTCGGCATCGACAGAGGCGTGCCGGAAGTCTTCAACTCCACCTACGACGTGCGTACGCTGCTCGCCGCCGCCAGCCTGCTGCGTGATGGCAAGGAGATCGAGGTGCCCGGCCCAGCCATGGTCCGCGATCTGCTGATGAAGCAGATCAAGAACACCGAGATCGGGGAGCTGCTCAAGGAGTCCGGCCTGCTGACCTGACCGAGCCGGCGAACCATGCGCGGGGCCCGGGACACGACGTCCCGGGCCCCGTTGCGGCGGCCGATCTAAGGCTCATCGACGAGTACGAGCTCATCGATGCGTCGGTGAAGGTCGCCGTCAAGGCTGAGGAAGTCGGCCTTGACGTCTTCGCGATGGGTGAGCACCACAACGCCCCGTTCGTTTGGCACGGCTCCATTCGCACCCCCGAGATCGCAGAGCAGGCGGCGTCCGTCTCATCACCAGCGCTGTGCTCGGTGTAGCGGGGCCACGGCTCGGCTGCCGTCGCATCGGTCTCAGTCACGATTCCGATGTATGTGTCACCGTCATAGACGCGCCACACCTGAGAATCGACCTCCGCTAGGCGGTAGGTCTTACCGGCGAAGTCATAGGAGCCTTCTGCGAACTCTGGGCCGTCTTCCATGACCCCACATTGCTAGGGTCGGCGCGGCAGCGTCCGCGAAGTGGTGGCGCGTTCCAGGGCCCGGTAGACCGTCGCGCGGCCGATCGTGAATAGCTCGGCTAGTTCCGCGATCGAGTGGCTGCCGGCGGCGTGCAATTCGACCAGGTGATTTTCTTGGGCGGGGGAGAGCTTGGGGCTACGCCCGCGTAGCCGGCCCTTTTCTCTGGCCACCGCCATGCCCTCACACGTTCGGGCCCGGATCAGGTCTGATTCGAACTCTGCGACCATGGCCAGGACGTTGAACAGTAGGCGCCCTACCGGGTCGGCCGGATCGTGCACGGAGCTGCCGAGGGCCAGGCGCACGCCGGCCGCTGCCAGCTCGGCCGATATGTCCCGGGCATCGGGCAGAGACCGGGCGAGGCGATCGAGCTTGGTCACCACGAGGGTGTCGCCCGAGCGGCACGCCGCTAAAGCTCGGGCCAGGCCGGGCCGGTCCCGATTGGTGCCTGAGCGGCCCTGATCGACGTACACGCGGGCCGGCGCGACTCCCAGGGCAGTGAGTGCGTTGCGCTGCGCTGTGAGGTCCTGGGTGTCCGTCGAGACCCGGGCGTAGCCGATCAGTAATTTCGTCATGCCGGCAGTCTCACGTAGGGCCCGTTCACCGGAACCTATTTCGGACGGGTCTACCGGACGCGGCGCGGCCGCGTCATTCCGGGCGTGTTGGCGAGCTGGGGGAGTGGCCGGTAGACGATCCCCTACCGGGCGCCTGGTCCGGTAGCCGTGTTGAGCTCAGATGCGTTCCAAGTCGGCCGGCCCGGACCTCCTGAAGGAGAGAGCGGCGCTTTCATTCGGAACCCCTACCGTCATCCGGCATGATCACCACAGATAGGACTGGCTGACGTCGTAGCCCAGACCCTCGAGGTAGACGTTGAGCTGCTGTTGAGCATCGGCGCGGTTCCGGAAGCCGGCGAAACTGAATCCGTTCATGTCGGCATCCTCGGGAACCCTGAAAATCATGGCGGTGCCAAAGGCGAGGACACTGATGTGGGCCATACCGAAATTCCTACCTGTTTGGGCTGTAGCTGCTCGATGCCAAACGAACGAGAACAGCTACGACTTTTTGGGCTGGCGAAGCACTTGGTTACCCAAGACTTCTTTCACACTGGCGTCCGTAGGGTCCATGGTCGCGACTCGGTCCCGTTTGTGAGCGGCGGCGCGGATGGTTGCTTGCAGAGCCTCGTCGTTCGCCCAGGCCCAGTTTGCCTCCTCGCCGTCGAGCGAATTGCCAGCATCAGTCAGCTCGGACAGCAGATCCGCGTAGGCCTGGCTTATCTGGTAGGCCGCCTCCGCTCGGTCCTCGGCGTCGGGAAGGCCGGCGAGGTAGTTCTTGACGGTTTTCTTGATTTTTTCGTGACGTGCCATGCCATGACCTTAGCTAAAACGAGCACCGTGACCGGTCGCCCCGGTGGAGGAGTGGCCAGTTAACCATCCCGTAATGCGCGACACGCCGTAGACCGAAGACGACCCAGGCACTTTCCTCTGTGTCCTTGAGTAGCGCCACCCGCATCCCTGGTTGGCGAGCTGTGTCATGGGGAAGCCCTGAACGGTACAAAACCGACGAATCGTTCATGAAGACGGGCGCGTGTTTGAGCGATTTCGAACCAAGGTCTGAGTGATCGCTCTCCCACACATCCTTTGGACAACGGGGCTGCACCCTTCCGCTTACCCCCGCTATCCGACGAGCGCATGGCCCGATTGAGGCCTCTTTTTTGGCCCTAAACTGGGACTTAGGCGGAAGCTAAAAACCACTTCGTGAGATTTCAGATTTCGCTTAGAACAAAAGTGGCCCAGTACTCGCTGGCGAGAAAGCTAGCAAGTCTGGGCCGAACTATGAGCAAGTAAGACAAAGTCGGTTACCGCCGACTCCGGCAAAACCCCATGCACCAACGAAGGAACGGACCCCATTTTGGACCAAGGATCAAGCACGAACATGTCTGACTCTGCGCACAACGATAGCGCACCGTCTGAGAATCAGAAAAATGCGCCTTCGGCTTGGCCGGGCCGCTTTCGATGGCTTCGGACGGTGATATCCATGCTCCCGGACATCAGACGGATCATCGACATTGTTGAAGCGTTCATAACTCTCATGCGCTCGTTCGGGTTCACGCTCGCTCAAGTCGCGTAAGCGGATATCGTGACCGGTCAGGCCTCCGCGCGGTCTGGTGGCTTGATCGGTCTGTGTATCTTTGCTGGGGTGGGTCAGTCGAGACCGCTGACTGGTCGATTCCGCATGAGATTCTCGATCACCGTCGGCGATCCAGTCAGCACATCACGCTCTAGCCATCGGACCGGGTGAACGAGGGCGACGGGACCATCGTCAGCGTCTTGTATCCCATGGGATACAAGACGCCGACGCCGACGCCGACGCCGACGCCGACGCCGACGCCGACGCCGACGCCGACGCCGGCTCCGGAGCGATGCGGGCATACAGCTCAATACGCCAAATAGCAATCACAGAACGCCGCCACAAAGCACAAACAGTCACATTGGACGATTTGGTCGTCGTTTGCAGCACGCAGAATAGATGACTGGTTATGTGACAATTTCTGAGTCCGTTGAGATGACGATCACGTTGTCACTTAATCGGACGTATAGATGACACGTGTCGAGCATGGGTTGAGCGCCCGTTAGCGGAGCCTCCATCGGGACGGTCCGGGTCTGATTCTGTTAGAGCGATGCGTGCCAGGTTCGCCGAGTGGCGAGCCGGGCGGTCAGGAAGAGCGCAACGCCAATGACTCCGAGGATCGCGGCGAACGTGATTCCCCAGTCCCACACGCTCGACTGGGTATGCACAAGGAGGAGTTCGTGGTCGCTCGTGAAATAGGAGCATCGGACCCCAACGGGAAAGAACGAAAATGCACCGTCCGCGGTCCAGCCAGCTGAGGGCAGAGCCAGATTGCCTAGCTCGGGGTTCTGATAGCAGGATTCGCCGACACCCGCATGTGAGATGAACGCGAACTGAAGCCCAGCCAGGGCCATGAGGGCCATCGACGGAATGCCGAGGATCCAAGACCGCGCAGTCACGGCGAGGAGCACGGGAAAAGACGGCCTTTGCAGTTGCATTTCGTGTACCCCCTCCATAACAAAGTACGTGCTGCCCGACACCGGGTAAGCGTTTGAAGACTGGAAGGAAAGAAATCGCCGGCCTACAGAGTCAAGGCCCGTAGCCGAACCTGCAACGCGACTGGTCAACTGCCGGTCACCGAATGACTAAAGGGTCGATGCTGTTCCATGACGTTTTCTCTAGCGGGGATTCTGACGTCTTCGTTTGCTATTCACCGACCGTGCCGTCGATTGCTTCGCGCAGAAAGTCGGCGTGGCCGGCGTGGCGGGCGGTCTCCTCGACAAGGTGCAGCAGCACCCATCGGAGCGAGAAGTTGCGTCCATCGCCCAGCGTCTTGACCGACAGCTGATCCAAGCCTGTCGATTTGGACACGACTGCCCGGCTCCGATCACAGGCGTCGCGGTAGCGACTCCGCAACAGCACCGGATCGAGAAGAGCGGCAGTGCGGAACTCCCAGTTTGGGTCGTCGTCCCAGTCGACGCTGGCCCATGGTTCTCGATCAGGGAGGCCAGCGAAGCGGACCTCCATCCAGTCTTCTTCCACCAGTGCCAAATGGTTGAGCAGGCCCGCGAGGGTGAGTTCGGAGGGGGAGTGCTTCTGTGCCAACTGCTCACGGGTTAGGCCGTCGGTCTTCGAGAGCAACGTCTCACGCTGATAATCGAGGTACTGCACGAGCATGACGAGTTCCGCGCAGTTGGGTTCAGGATCGATTCGCATTCGCTCATCTTGCCAGGGGGTGGAGACGTATCGCCAGGCGAACGGTTATCGGGGCAACTCATCAGTCAGGTCGAAGTTCATTTGAACACGCCGGCCGTACCCAAGTCCTCGCTGTTGCTCCGCTACTAACAGATCTCGAAGAAAATCAGAATCGGGACCACGCTCGATAAAACCACAGCTCAAGTAGAAGGGGGCGTTCCATGGAACGTCCGCGAACGTTCGCAGGGTGACCCGTTTGCATCCGCGCAGTCTTGATTCGCTCTTGACTGCTTCGACGAGCGCGCGCCCATGCCCGTGGTGCGCCGCTGACGGCCTGACCGATAGCTGCTCCAGATGACCGCTGCCAGAGACTTCGAGGACGTGGGCAAACCCGATCGCATCCGATCCTGGACTGTCGCTGGCTACGAGGATGAAGCCACTCTGCTGTGATGGCTTCGTATAAGAAGGAGCAGGCCGCCAGCCGGCTATCGAGAACACGGTCGCGAACAGCGTGTCAGCTTCATTCTCGATCGCTTCAAGAAGTTCCAGATCGTCGGCCCTCGCTTGTCGAACATATGTCTTCAACATGACTCCGAGAGTAGCTTGACGAAGGGTGCCGTAAGCGGGTCCCTGAATGACACGTAGGTGGTGAGTTCGGATGTTTGGTGGCGAGACTGTCGATCTGACGCGTGGGCAGTTGGGCCTTCGTCGTCTGCGAGGTGCTGCGGTTGCCGGTCGCCGGGGAGGATCAGACCGTTCCACTGACCCGGGCAATTACTCGGCGCACGACCTTGCCTGAGGACGCGCTGACCACTTCCTCGTCCATCAGCACTTCCACCCCAGCGAGGGCCGTCATGACGGCCGAACCATCAAACGCTGCGTATAGTCTGCCGGCGTCGTCTCGCCGATTGGATCCCTGGGTGACACGCCAACTCAGAAAGAGCGTTCCCGTGGGAATGAGGAGGCTGAGCATTCGGGCGACGGAGGGCCCGACTTCAGCATCGGGCAGATGCATGATGACCGTCTCGCACAGCACGTTTGTGAACGATGCGTTCATGACTCCGTCGAGTCCCGGCAACAGTCGGCATTCGAAATTCACCTCGGGGTGGCGCCTGCGCGCCTGGGCCAAGAGTCCCTGCGACGCATCGAATCCCGTGGTCGGGAAGCCGTGCATCGAGAGCCATGCGCTGTCGCGACCGCTGCCGCACCCCACGTCTGCGGTCGGGCCTGGCGTGAAGTGCTCCGATAGCAGCGCATATAAATCTGTCGGGGCGTCCTGCTCCTGCTCCCACTCATCGGCGTAAGTGGCGGCATCGGCGTCGTACGCCGCAATCGTCTGAGAATCCATGCCGCCAGTCTGCGCCATGTCTGGATCGATCAATGTCAGGAGTGGACCTACCGTGGTTCCGGCCGGGACGCCTGCAACGAAGACAACTTCGCGGCAAGCTAAAGGTTCCGAGGCGATATGAATACAGCGACCTCAGCAGCGGCCCTTGCCTCGTCACGCTAAACGATCGGCTACCGGTCAACGCGAGCTGTTCCGGTGAGGGTTCCTCTCACGGGAATTGAGGTTCGTCGGTGGCTGGAGCGAGGTGTGAGCGCGAGTACGACCACTTGTGCAGATGACTTCGAAAAATGACACCGATCAGTTTCGTCATTTTTGCTCCCGGGGCGTCTCATAACTAATGGCGAATACCACGGTTCAGGCATGCGGTTATGCGACGTAGTTATGAGAATCGGCGCGCCGCACGATTCCGGTGATTCTGAGGAGGCTCAGATCACGGCGGTGAGACGTCTTATATCGCTAGGGTTTCGAGACAGTCGAGTAGCGAGCGATTCTCGCGAAAAACACACCGGAGCGCGAATCTTGTCCGGGCGGGGCAACCGGGACGGCCCGGTCGCCAGGAGCGCTGGGGTTCTCCTGTCGATTTCCGTACTCGGCTGCACAATTTCCGCACTCGCCTGCACAGCTCATTCACGCCATCACGGACCTTGGCTCTGTGCCATGAGGGTCCCCGTATGACACAGCGCCCGGCAGACTTATCGACCGTGGGAAGCCGTTGGCGCTCGATCAGTTGATGCGATTAGCGGTGCGGTCGCAAAGCGGTAGCCAAACTTCAGCCGGTTTCCACTCCCAGGCGATCTCTTGGCTGCGACCGTCTTCGCCAAATCGATAGGTGGCTCGCTCGTGCTCGCCCGTCAGCGTCCAAGTTCGACCGTCGACAGTCAAGGTGTAATCGCGTGAGAAGCCATGATTCTCGATCATTCGGGCGAAATAGCGGCCGGCTTCAGCGTCCCAACCCATCAGACTAAGTGTGTCGAACGGACCGTTCGCGCGCTCATCTTGCACGATGAAGTAGTTGCCCGAATGCCACCGGGCGGAGTGGATGCTGTTCCACGGACTCGCTCCCGCGTGCGGATTATCCAGCGACTGCTCGTCACCACCATAAGAGGTGCCCGCGGCATGCCAGTCACCCAGAAAAACTGCCAACTCTTCATGCTCAGCCATGATTCAACCCTACGTTCGGGAGCCAAACCGGGCAATCAGCTGAGGTGGCCGGTGACGGATCGCCCGACCGGATGTCGGCGGTTCAGGCGTCAGCGTACCCGTTGAGCCTTACCCTTGCGAGAGGTTGCGTTTGGGTGCGCCCGTCAAGTTCTTGAGACAATCTGATGTGTTTTTCTTCCACGCCGCTGCCGTTTGGCTGCGGGCGTGGTGAGCGGCCAGCGCGGCAGCTGGTTCTCGTCCTCCGTTGTGGGAAGGGGGGTCGGCGCCGGCTCTACCAGGATTCGATATATTCCATCACCGCGGTACGCGCAGCGAAATGGTTTTTGACGTGGCGCTGGACGTACATTTCCGTCTTCATTCGTGAGAAAAAACTTTCGACAACAGCATTGTCAGCTTCCCTACTGCATGGCTAACGGCCTTACCTGGCTGCTCGGACAGGGGCGGCGCTGAAATCATTTCGTCCGTGCACCGGCTCGTTCGGTAAAATCAGGCACTGTTTTGACTGTTAGGAGCCCATGAGGTTCGCGTGTGGCCTCCCCGGCAGTTCCTAGGCTGAAAGCAGGTTTTGTAGATGGCATCTCGTATCAGTGAGCTCGTGCTCGGTTGCCGCGACCCTGAGTTGCTGGCGCGGTTCTGGTGCGAGGTCCTGGACTTTGTCGTGCTCGGTCGCGAGGATGACGGCACGGTGGAGATCGGGCCGCGCGAAGGGTTTGGCGGTCCGCAGCCGACGATCATCTTCAGTCGCGGGGAGGAGCCGGAAAAGGGCAAATCCCGGCTGCACATCGACGTCAACGCCACCGACCGCGATCAGGACGCCGAGCTCGAACGCCTTCTGAAGCTCGGTGCGCGCCCGGCCGAGATCGGCCAGACCGGGGAGGAGCAGTGGCATGTCCTGGCCGACCCCGAAGGCAATGAGTTCTGCCTGCTCAAGACCCGCCTAGATCCACTCTGATGCTCATCGGTCACACCTCGACCTCAGATTCCTAGGGGTCTGCCTCGAAGTCCGGTGTGACGGACGTGTCGTGATCATGCAGTAATTGAGGTCTTCCGCGAAGGGTTCAGCTTACGGAACGGCATCGTTGCTTCGTGAGCTTCGAGTTGGGACACTTGGGTGTGTCGACATCAGATGTCTCTCGCTGATTTTGGACCGGATTTGGGTTGCGTCCAATAGCGTGGTGTAACACCCGGCCCTGATGGGCGTGTTGCACCGATGTAAGGCGGCCACCGCGTGATTCTTGGAAAGACCGATCAAGTCTTTTCCGAAGGAGTACACGC
>NZ_SOFA01000043.1:0-69875 GCF_004402835.1 Cryobacterium sp. Sr3
CCGCCCGCGCCGCCCGCCCGGCCGCGCCGCCCGCCCAGCGGCTAGCGCCCGCCCGGGGCGGCGCCGGACCAGGCATTCCGCAGCAGCAGAGTCAGGTCGTCGGGGGTGACCGCGCGCGGGTTCGACGCGGGAACGGCCGGCAGGATCAGTGCCACGGCCCGGGCGATGTCCGACTCCTGAAACCCGAAGTCCCGCAGGGCAGTCGGTGCGTGCAGGCTGTCCCGCAGGGCGAGTAACCCTTCGACGGCGGTGCGCGAGCCCAGGGCGGCGGCTATCCGCGCCTCGGCCTCGGTGGCGGCGGGCGCGTTGAGGGCGACCACATGCGGCAGCACGATGGCGTGCGTCTGCGCGTGCGGCAGCCCAAAAGTCCCGCCCAGCACGTGACAGATCGTGTGATGCAGGCCCGAACCGGCGCTGGAGAACGCGCTCGCCGACAGATACGCGCCATAGAGGGCATCCTTCCGGGCGGCCAGGGCTCCGTGGATGCCGCCGCCCCCCAGAACCGGATCGCTCCCCGATGTGTCCGAGCCGGCCGCCTCCGCGGTGTGCGGGCCGACCCCGGGAGCCACGGCGATTCGCGGTAGGGCGTGGGCCAGCATCCGGATTCCCTCAGCGGCGAGCAGCGCGCTGACCGGGTTCGCGCCCGGGGCCCAGAGGGCGTCGACGCCGTGGGCGAGGGCGTTCAGCGCGCTGGACACGCTCAGCTCGCGAGGGAGGGACAGCGTGAGGTCGGCGTCGTAGATCACGGTGCCGGGCAGGACCCTCAGATCGAACCCGGTGGTCTTCACCCCGTTTTCGACCAGCCCCCAGACCGCGGTGGCCTCCGAACCGGAATAGGTGGTGGGCACCGCCACGATCGGCAGTCCGCCGGTCCGCTCGCTGCGCAACGCGAGAATCTTGGCCAACCCGATCGCCGACCCGCCGCCGAGGGCAACGATCACGTCGACGCGAGCCGCCTGGGCCGCCCGATGGGCGCGCTCGGCCGACTCCGCCGGAACGTGCTGCACGACCTCATCGAACACCAGCACCGAACGGATGCCGGCGAGCACCGCCGCGGACCGCTCCAGTTCCCGCCGGGTCGCGATCATCATCACGCGCGGGGCGCCGGGGGTGCCGCTGGCGCCCAAGGTGCCCGCCGTAGCGATTACGCTCGCCGTGCTGGTGCCGGTGCCGCCGGCCTGCCCCGTGGCCGGCTGCTCGCCGAGCACCTTGCCGAGCACCTCGCCGAGCAGCTCGCCGGCCCGCCCGGTGCCGAAGAGCACGCGCTGTCGCTGCGTTCGATACTCGAAATCGAGGTCCGGCTCGACGGGCTGCTCCCTCACGGCACGCCTACGCGCGCGTCTGCATGGGGCGGGCCAGCCAAGCTCGGGCGGCGGCGACATCCGTGGCGGCGATGCCGTGACCGCCATCGCGCAGCTCGCGGTCGACCTGGGCGCCGCGCCCGATGAGGGTGGCGACGGCCCGGTCGGCGCTCGCGAGCGGGGCCATCAAGTCGGAGCGTCCGTTGAGCATCAGCACCGTCGTGTCGGCGAGGTCCGTGGCGAGCGCGCGATCGTCGAGCGGGAACATGCCGGAGAACGCGACGACCCGGTCGAGAACGTCGGGGTGCAGCAGGGCCGTGGCCAGGGCGATGTTGGCCCCGTTGGAGAAGCCCACGGCGATAATGCGGCGCCCGTCGAGGTCGTAGTGCTGCCGGGCTTGGGCGATGAAACCCGCCAGTTCGCCGGCCCGCAGCACCACGTCCTCGACATCGAACACGCCCTCGGAGAGGCGGCGGAACCAGCGCAGCATGCCGCCCTCGGTGACGCGACCGCGCGGGGCGAGCACGGTCGCGCCGGGGTCGAGCGCGTCGGCAAGGGTGAGGATCTCCTGCTCATCGCCGCCGGTGCCATGCAGCATCAACAGCACGGGGGCGGAGACATCCGTGGGGTCTGAGCCGGGCGGGCCCGAGTCGCCGGATGCCGTCGGCGAACCCGCCCGGAAAACGTGCACCCAGTCGAGATCGGTCTGTGGGGAGTCGCGTTGCTCGGTCATCGAGGGTCCTACTTCTCCGCGACGAGGGCCGGGTTGTTCTCGCTCGGCAGGGTGATCGGAACGACGGCGCGCTCGATCTGGTCCCGGCTGGGCTCGAGCCACGGCGGCAGCTTGAGCGAGCGGCCCAGTTCCAGCAGTGGCTCGTCGATGTCGAAGCCGGGGGTGTCCGTCGCGATCTCGAACAAGACGCCGCCGGGCTCGCGAAAATAGATCGACGTGAAGTACTGCCGGTCGAGGATCGCCGTCACGCCGTAGCCGCGCGCGACGAGTTCCTGGCGCCACTGCTCCTGCGTGGTCTTGTCCGGCACCCGGAACGCGATGTGGTGCACGCTGCCGCCGGCGGTCAGGCCGACCTGCCCGTTCGGGTCGGCGAGGATGTCCACGATGTTGCCGGGGGCTCCGTCGCCGGCACCCACCCGGATGCGGTCGGTTGTCTCCTCGATCACGTGCATGCCGAGGTCGCGGGTGAGCACCTCGACGGTGCCGGTCGGGTCGGCGACGGTGAGCACCGAGGAATGCTGGCCGCGCACCGCGTACTCGGCGGGCACGGATGCCGAGTCCCACGGATTGCGCGGATCAACCGTCGACGAGGCCACGAGGTCCAGCTGCAGGCCGTCGGGGTCACGCAGGGAGAGGCGTTCCTCGTCTGCGGAGCGGCGCACGAATTCGGATTCGACGCCGAGTTGCCTGAAGTGGCCGGCCCACCAGCCGAGGCTGCCGGCCGGCACCGAGAAAGCGGTGGACGTGGACTGGCCCGAGCCGGGGCGCCCGCTGGAGATGCCCGTCCAGGGGAAGAAGGTGAGCAGCGAACCCGGGCGGCCCGCGTCATCCCCGTAATAGAGGTGGTAGGTGCCGGGGTCGTCGAAGTTGACCGTTTTCTTTACGAGCCGCAGGCCGAGGCCGGTCACGTAGAAGTCGATGTTGCGCTGCGGTGCACCGGCAATCGCGGTGACGTGGTGCAGTCCGGAGGTGTGCGGAGTCACGGGGTCCCTTTCTGGCGGGAAGCTGGTCGGTGTGCTGTTGGCGTCGAGTCTGGCATGCGCTTTCTGAGCTGCGCAGTCCGGCGTGATGCCGACTTCTATGCAAACACATGTTTCTGTGGATTCATTCCCAGGCACGTGCAGCTCCCGCGCGAGGGCGAATGCGCCGCTCGGGCCGCCTCGGGCCGGGCCGACGGGACTACTCTCCCGGGCCGACATCCCAGGAACGCTCCGGCAAGTCCTCGAGCCAGTTCCCGACCGAATCGTCGTTCGCCAGGGAGATGCTGCTCTCAGCGGGACACGCCAGCCCCGGCGGAACCGAGCACGACGCCTCGGAGATCAAATCCCGGCCGTCGACATCCTTCGGCGGTTGTGCACCCGCGTTCCCAAACATCGAACCCCCTCAGTCGGCTTTTCCGGTGCGGTCGCCGGGGTCCGGGGCAACAGTTTGAAGCTACGCTCGCGGAGGATTCGCCGTCAAGCACTTCGAGAAACGGATGCTGCCGCGATTCTGCCGCCGCCCCGTTCCGCCGTCTCCGCGCTGGCGCTGACCCGCGCCCCGGGAACCCGCCCGGAGGCCAACGGAGACCGCAGCCGGGCCAGGGCCTGCAGCTCGATCTGCCGCACCCGGTCGTAGGACACACCGAAGTGCGCTCCGATCTCCCGCCGGGGCTTCGGGATGTCGCCGCCAAGGCCGTACCGCATGCTCAGGACGCTGGCTTCGCGGTCGGGCAGGAGGGAGAGGTGGCAGGCGAGGCGCTCCAGCAGGAGGATGCGGCCGGCGGCGTCGCACGGGTCGAGCGCCGCGACATCCGCAATGGTGTCGCCGAAGGGCACGTTCTCGAGGCCGCTGCCGAGGTCGGCCCAGACCGGGGCGTCGATCGACCGCGGCTGGCCGGTGCGGTTCCGCAGCGTCAGGATCTGTTGCGTGGTGAGCCCGCTGGCCTGGCCGAGTTCCGCGATGGTGCCGTCGCGGCCGAACTGCTGCCGCAGCCGGTGCTGCACCTGGTTGAGGGCGGTGAGCGCCTCAACCTGGTAGGCCGGGAGACGGATGGTTCGGGCCTGGTCGGCCAGCGCGCGTTGAATGCTCTGGCGGATCCACCAGGTGGCATAGGTCGAGAACTTGAAACCGCGGGTGTGGTCGAAACGCGGGGCCGCCCGGATCAGGCCGAGATTGCCTTCCTGGATCAGGTCGAGGAGGTCGAGCCCGCGGCCGGTAAAGTGCCGGGCCACGGACACCACCAGCCGGAGATTCGCGCAGATCAGGTGATTCATGGCCCGCCCGCCGTCGGCCGCGAGCCAGCGGAGCTCCTCTCCGAGGTCGGCGGCCCCCTCTCCGGAAGCACCCGGCCAAAGCCGTGAGAGTCTCTCCGCTGCGAGCAGCCCGACCTCGATGCGCTGGGCGAGCTCGATCTCATCCGTCTTGGTCAGGAGCGGCACACGGCCGATCTCGTGCAGGTAGGCGCCCACGGAATCGGCGGAGAAGCGGTGACGGGAACGGGAGCGGCTCGCGGCGATGGTCATGCCGGTACCGTAGGCGCGGGCCGGGGTCGGGACCTCGGGGCCGACGCAGCGTGTGCAGAATCACCGCACGGGTCCGGCTGTGCAGGAACCCCGTGCGCCGACCGACCTCGAACGGGGAGTTTCGCTCGGGGCCCGGATCGACGATGATGAGCGGGCAGAGCCGCATCGAGTGGAGGGACGCGACTATGAGTGATGCAGAGTCAAACGATTCCGGCGAGAATTTTCTGCCCGGCCGTGACGGCGACAGCGGCGGCGGCAGCGGTGACGACAGCGGCGACAGCGGTGATAGCGGTGGCGACAGCGGTGGTGATAGCGGCGACAGTGGCGGCGTCAGCGAGAGCGAGGTCGACCGCTACGAGGTCTACCACCCGCCGGCGGACCGCTTCCTCACCGCCCAGATGTGGTGGATCGCGAGCGAACTGGTGCGGCGGCATCCGCATCTCCGCATCTCCGGGGTGGAGGTCGACGAGGCCGACCGCCTCCTGATCGTGCATGACGAGCAGGACGGCATGAGCGTGCAGTGGGACCTCGAGGGCGGCTGCAAATTCCTGGTCAACGGGGTGGTGCAGAAAATCAGCTGGATCCAGATGCTGGCCACGCTCAACCCGCACACGATCGTCAAGCGTATCGAGGTGGCGACCGGACTCGGCATCCCGAAGACCACACCGGCCACGTCCGCCCGGGCGCTGACCTACCGGGTGATCGCCAGCGCGCTGGCCACCGCGACCAACGACCGGTACGAGTGGTACGCGGTTCCGGCGCCCATGCTGCACGACGAAGATCCAGAAAACCCCGGATGCGAGTTCTTCCGCGACTTTCCCTCCACCGTTCGGGCGCGGGCGGAGTATGTCGCGATGACCCTCGATGAGTTCGAGGCGGGCGGTCGCAGCGTGTACTTCTACCAGCCGTTCTGGGCGCTGCTGCGCGACCTTGAGCCGATCGCGATCTTCGACTCTGCCGGGGTGGTGCACACGACCTCGGGCGCCACGGCACTGATGCCCCTGTATGAGCGGCTCGACCGCAAGCTCGCGCTCGTGACCGCGCGCGTGCTCGCCGACTACTTCCCCTGAATCGGGCGCGGGCACTCGGGCAGGCGAGCTGGCCTCCGCTGCGGAGAGGGCGAGCGAGCCGGTTAGCGGATGCTGCCGAGCTGGGTCAACTTCGCGTGCAGAGTCGAATCGCTGGGCTCCACCACGTGGGTGCCGTCCGGGAACAGGATCACCGGGATCTGGGTGCGGCTGCTGATCGCGTGGGCACGGTCGGCGCCGTCCCCCACGAGCAGGAGGTCGACGTAGTCGTAGTCGACGTTCAGCGTATCGAGCAGTTTCTTCGAGCGGCGGCAGTCGCCGCACCACTCCGCCCCGAACATGGTCAGGCGCTGGGCGTTGGAAGCAGGGGGAGCGGCGAGGTCGGTCATGAGCTCATCCTAGGTCGGCACCCTGAGTGCCCCGCGGGTCGGCGTGCGTGCGCCTCGTTTTGGGGCAGAGGGCCATCGTCGATGCCCTCGAGAACCGGGTTTTTGAGGCAGGCCGACTGCTAGGTTCAGTCTGAGCACGAACAGTTGGGGGACTGAACATGCATTCAGACCAGGATGCCGCACAAGACTCAGGGGGACAACCGGCCATCGACCTGCCACGACCAGCAGCGCCTCACGCAGTGCAGGCGCCAGAACCAGCGCCAGATCCAGCGCCAGAACCAGCGCCAGAACCAGCGCCAGAACCAGCGCCAGAATCCTCGATCGACGACCTCCTCGCCGACTGCGAGCGATTGAGCGCGAGCGGGAGCCATCTCGACGGTGTCGGGCAGGCCGAGGCGGTGCTGGCCCGGGCCGGCGCGACGCTGCTGCAGCAGGCGCAGGCCCGTGAACTGCTGGCGCTGCATCGGCTGCGACTGGGCGACTATGAGGCATCCGTTCAGCAGGGACTGTTGGCGCTGGAGTTCCTGGACGGCACCGGCGATCTGCTGCGGCAGTCCAAGGTGCACTGCACCCTGGTGCTGGCCTACAGCGACACGGGGCTCTACGAACCGGCGCTGCGCCACGTGCTCGCGGCAGTGGAGACGGCCCGTGGCAGTGGCAGCGCCCTGGCCGAATTCTGGGCGCTCAGCCGTTCGTCGATGGTGCACGAGGGCATGGGCGAGTCCGAACGGGCGCTCGAACTGGGGCGGCAGGCGCTGGGCCTCACGCGCACGATCGACGACCCCGAGGCGCGGTTCGTGGGTCTCAACAACCTCGGTGACACCTGCCTGATCCAGGCTCAGAGGCAGAGCGCCCAGGGCATGAACGTGGAGATGGGCCTGAAGCAGGCCCTCCTGCTCGTGCGGGAGGCCGTGGCCGTGGCCCACGCCCAACGGCACAACTTCTACGAGAGCATCGCCCGCACCAACCTGGTCAGCATTCTGATCGAACTCGGCGAGCACGAAGAGGCCCGCGAGCAGGCCGGCCGGGCCCGCCGTCTGGCGAAGGCGCACGGGTTCCGCAGTCTCGAGGAGAACAACGACGCGCAGTTGGCCGAGGTGGCCAGGGCCGAGGGTGACCTCGATGGGGCAACCGCGATGATGAACGCCCAGCTGCTGGTCGCCGCCCTCGACGACGATCCGGCTCTGCACATCAAGCTGCAGCAGGCCTTGTTCGAGATGCACAAGGAGTCCGGCCGGTTCGAGCAGGCGCTCGGGCACTTCGAGAAGCTGCACGCCCTGATCCTGAAACGCACGACCGAGACGGCCGGCATCCAGTCCCAGATGCTGATCAACACCCTGGGGATCGAGCAGGCCCGCCACGAGGCGGAGCGGTCGCAGCTCGATGCGGCACGGCTGCGCATCCGTGCCGACGATCTGGACCACCAGGCGAACACCGACCCGCTGACCCGACTGCCCAATCGCCGGGCGCTCGACCGCCAGCTGCCGCCCCTGATGGGCCGCTCCCGTGACACCCGGCAACCGATCTGCGTGGCCATGATCGACATGGACCACTTCAAGCGGGTCAACGACGAGCACGGGCACGCCACCGGCGACCAGGTGCTGAACGCCATGGCCACCCTGTTGCGCGCCGTCACCCGGGACAGTGATATGGCCGTGCGCGTGGGCGGCGAGGAGTTCTTGCTCGTTTTCGCGGACACCACCCTGGAGTGTGCCGAGCAGGCGTGCGAGCGCCTGCTGGCCTCCGTTCGCGGCTACCACTGGGGTGCCCTGGCGCCCGATCTGGCCTGCACTGTGAGCGTCGGCCTGGCCGAACTCTCCCCGGGCGAGACCGTGGCGGACTGGCTCGCGCGCGCCGACGCGGCCCTCTACCAGGCCAAGGATTCCGGCCGGGACCAGATGGTTACCGCCGTGGTGCTGTCGGTGGCGTAGAACCCGAGGAGCCCCCCATTCAGAGCGCCGTGCCCGGCCTTGAACCAATTCGACGGAGATTTTGCCGAAAGGGTCGGTTTGAGGCCGAAAACAGGGTTTATGGGCAAAATCTCCGTCGAATTCGTTAGGGGCGGATGTGCTGCAGGGCCGTGGGCGGGGAAACGAACGACCCCCGATTCACGGCCGGCACTGACCCTCGAATGCGGCGGCGACGGATGCGGCGTTTCGCCCGTAGGCTCGACGTGGGGGTTTGTGCCTCGGGGGGCCCGGAAAACGGGCCAGCCGGAGCCCGACTTCATTGACTGCACGATCGCACGATTGCACGGGGGAAACGCTTGAAACTGACGTCCGCACAACTGGACCGCGCCGCCGGCGTTCTGCTGGGCATGGCCTGTGGCGACGCCCTCGGCGCCGGCTACGAGTTCGGCCCGCCGCTCGCGAGCGACGCCGTGGTTACGATGAGGGGCGGCGGCGGGTTCGATTGGGCTCCCGGAGAGTGGACCGACGACACCTCCATGGCCGTGCCGATCGTCAACGCGATCGCGGCCGGTCAGGACCTCCGCGACGAGGCCGTGCTCGACGAGATCGTGGCTGCCTGGGTCGAGTGGGCCCGCACGGCACCGGACGTGGGCAACCAGCTGCGCGCGGTGCTCTCCCGAACCGAGCCCACGGCATCCGCGGTGCGCGTCGTCGCCCGTGCCCATCACGACCGGCACGGCCGCAGCGGCGGCAACGGTTCGCTCATGCGCACGGCGCCCGTGGCGCTCGCCTACCTCGACGACCCGGTGGCGCTCGCCGGCGTCGCCCGCACGATCAGCACGCTCACCCATTATGAAACGGATGCCGGCGACGCCTGCGTGCTCTGGTGCCTGGCCATTCGGCACGCGGTGCTCGAGGGCACCCTCGACGTTCGGGTCGGCCTTGACGCCCTGCCCGCCGACCGCCGCGCGCTCTGGGAGGCGCGCTTCGTCGTGGCCGAGGCCGGCGTTCCCTCCGACTTCAGCCGGAACGGCTGGGTCGTGGAGGCGCTGCAGGCGGCCTGGTCGGCGATCATTCAGCCACGGAGCACGCCGGGTGGCGCTTCCGGCGCGGGAACCGTCTCCGCCACCCCCGCCGGGCACCTGCAGGACGCCCTCGAGATCGCCGTGCGCGGCGGCCGCGACACCGACACGGTCGCCGCGATCGCCGGCGGGCTGCTCGGGGCGCGCTATGGCGCATCCGCGGTGCCGGCCGCCTGGCGCCGCATCGTGCACGGCTGGCCGGGCGGATTGCGCGCCGACGAACTGGTGCGCCGCGGTGTGCTGGCCGCCCGCGCGAACGGTGGGCGATCCCGATGGTCGAGCGTGTCGGGGTCCCCGGTGCTGGCCGAGCGCCGAGACCGGGCCAGCACCGACCGGAACGAGCCTGGTGCAGCCAAGCGCCGCGGCGTGGCCGTACTCGACCGTCGGTCCCGCAAAGACCGTGTCGCCACCACCTGGCCTACCGCCGATCACCTGCCCTACTCCACCTCCGGCGACATTTCCACCTTCGTGCGGCACCCGCACGACGATGGTGTCTGGCTCGGTGCGATCGGCATCCTGGGTGACCTGCCGGTGGAAATCGACGCCGTCGTGTCGCTCTGCCGGGTCGGCCGCACACAGGTTCCCGGCCGCATCCGTGCGGAGAACAAGGTTGCGGTCTGGCTGATCGACGAGCCAGCAGAGAAGGCCAACCCCAACCTCGACTTCGTGCTCACGGACACCGTCGATGTCATCGCGGCCCTGCGCGCCGAGGGACGCACCGTGCTCGTGCACTGCGTGCAAGCGGTCAGTCGCACGCCCGCGGTTGGTGCGCTCTACGCTGCGAGACACCGGGGGATCCCGATCGAGCAGGCGCTGCGCGAGGTGACGGATGTCCTGCCGCACGCGCATCCGAACACCGCGTTCCTGCAGGCGCTCAAATCCGAGGCGTGAGCGATCGGCCTGCAAAAACAAGCCGGTCTCAGGGTCGATGGCCATCCGGGTCGAGGGGAGACGCGGCATCCGGTTGCACGCCCAGGTCGATGCTCTCCGCGGTCGCATTCGTGAACGGGACCGCGCCGAGCGCCTCCGAGGAGGTGCGCACCGGCCCGACGGTGCGCTGGCGCAACGGGTCACGACGCAGATCCACATAGAGCGACACGCACAGCCCGATGATGATCAGAACGAACGGGGTCGCCGCCAGGATGGTGAACGTCTGCAGGGCACCCAGCCCGCCCACGAACAGCAGAACCGCAGCGACGGCGCCGGTGAGGATCGCCCAGAGGATCACCAGCGGCTTCCAGGGCTCCTTACGACCGCGACTCGACAGCGTCCCGAGCACGAGAGCGCCCGCATCCGCCCCGCTGACGAAGAACACGGCGGTGAGCACCATCACTACGAGAGCCGAGCCGATGAAGAACGGATACTGCTGCAACGCCGCGAAGAAGCCGGCCGCCGCACTGCCGGTGCCGGCGATGTCGACACCGTTCAGCTGCAGGTTCAACCCCATGCCGCCGAAGACGACGAACCACAGGATGCTGACCCCCGTCGGTACCAGAAGCACGCCGAGAATGAACTCACGTATGGTGCGGCCGCGGGAGATCCGGGCGATGAAGGTTCCTACGAACGGGGTCCAGGAGATCCACCACGCCCAGTAGAAGATCGTCCAGCTCGCCAGCCACTCCTCGCCGCCGAACACCGCCGAGTGGAAGCTCATCGGTACGAGATCGGCCAGATAGACGCCGATCGACGACGGCAACAGATTCAGGATGAAGACGGTCGGGCCGACCACAAAGACGAACACGACGAGTAGGGCCGACAGCACCATGTTGGTGTTACTCAACCACTTGATGCCTTTCGCCACCCCGCTCGCCGCGGAGAACACGACCCCCACGGTCAGCACGCAGATAATGATGATCGGCACGACCGTTCCGGGTTCCTCCTCGAATTGCCCGGAACGAAGCAGTGAGACACCGGCCGCGATCTGCAGTGCGCCCAGCCCGAGCGACGTCGCCGAACCGAACTGGGTGCAGATGATCGCCAGGATGTCGATCGGCTTGCCCCAGCCCTTGCCCTCGATCCGTTCCTTGCCGAACAGGGCCTGGAATGGAGCGCTCATCAGGTTGCCGCGGCCCATCCGGTAGGTGGAGTAGGCCAGGGCCAAGCCGACCACCGAATAGATCGCCCACGGATGCAGACCCCAGTGGAAGAAGGTGTACGCCATGGCCGCGTTGGCAGCCTCCGGGCTGTTCGCCGGTGCGTCGACGAACGGCGGCGGCGTCGCCAGGTGGGTGACCGGCTCGTACACGCCGAAGAACATCAGCCCGATCCCCATGCCTGCACTGAACATCATGGAAACCCAGGAGACTGTCGAGAACTCGGTGCTCTGCCCGTCGCGGGAGAGCGGAATGCTGCCGTACCTCCCGAAGGCCAGCACCAACGAGAAGATGACGAAGCCCGACGCCCCGAGAATGAACAACCAGCCGAGGTTGCCGGTTACCCAGCCGAGAACGGATGCTGATACGTCGCCCACGGTCTCGGTGAACATCACCCCGACCAGACAGATCACCACGATGATGCCGGCGGAAACGCCGAAAACCGTTTTGTCGATGGTGCCCAGGCCCTCTCGGTGCGGTTCACTGACCGCGTCCCCGAGTTCCGACTCGATGCCATCTGCTGAATCCTTGGACATATCGCTCCTCGGTGATCGAACACCCGTCGATCGGACAGTTCCCGTCACGTCACTGCCGCGGGAGGTGCGAGAAGAAAACTGCTTGCGGCTCGCCTAAACGCTACGCGGATGGCGCGGCGATTACTATAGTGTCCGCTATGGCTGACCTCGGAGAATTCGCACCGGCCCAACCGGCCCTCTACACCGGCAAGGGCGATTCCGGCCGCACCACCTTCGGCCGGCACGGCGACGTGGCCAAGACCGACGTGCGTGTCGCCGCCTACGAAGCCTGCGACGAGGCCAACGCGGCCGTCAGCTTGGCCATGGCTGCCGGTGGCCTGCCCATCGAGGTGACCAGTACGCTCGCCAGCGTGCAGAACGACCTGTTCGATTTGGTGGCCGACCTGTCCGTGCCCCTCGACGACCCCGAGTCGGCGCCGGCACGCATCCGCGAGTCGCACCTTGTCCGGCTCGAGCGTGCCGTCGATCACTTTGCGCAGCAGGCCGCCGACCTGAGCGGCTTCGTGCTCCCCGGCGGAACGGTCGCAGCCGCACTGCTCTATCAGGCGCGTGGCGTCGTGCGCCGTGCCGAGCGAGCGGTGTGGGTTGCCATCGACCTGCACCCGACCTCCGTCGACCCGCTCACCGCGCGGTACCTGAACCGGCTGTCGTCCCTGATGTTCGTGCTGGCCCGGGGAGCCAACGCCGAGCACGGCGACGTGATGTGGGTGCCCGAGGCTTCGGCTCGGGCGATGGCGCAGGAAGAGGTCGGCGACGACCGTCCGGAGACGGGTGCCGGCGGCGCCTGACGGTGCTGCTCTCCGAGATCGGCGACGCGGCCTCCCGCGTAACCTCCGACCTGGCCGCAGGCAAGCCGCAAGCGGCAGCACGATGAGCACGAGTACCAGCACCAGTACCAGTACCAGCAGCAGCAGCAGCACCAGCACCAGCACCAGCACCAGTACCAGCGCCAGCGCCAGCGCCATGAATCCCCCGGCGGATGCGTCCGCGGTCGACGGTCAGCGGTGGACGCTCAGCGGGTGACGGTCAGGAAGACATCGCCGGACTCGAGTTGGGCGCCGGCCGTGACGGCATCCGCCAGCGTGATGTTCTCCGCCTTCTGTTCGAGGATGATCACGGGCACGATCGGGTTGCGTCCGGTGGCCTCGATGGCCGACACGTCCCAGGTGACGATGATGTCGCCGGCAGAGACGTGGTCGCCCTGCTGTGCGCGCAGGGTGAAGCCCTCGCCGTGCAGTTCGACGGTGTCGATACCCAAATGCACAAGCACACCCAGACCGTCGGGGGAGACGATCACGTAGGCGTGCGGGAATACCTTGAGCAGCGTGCCGCTGATCGGGGCGATGGCGTCGACCACGCCGCGGGGCGGGTCGATCGCGGCGCCCGGGCCCACGATGGCTTGGGCGAAGGTGGGGTCGGGCACCTCGGCGAGCGCCACAGCGCGGCCGGGCACAGGGGAAAGGACGATGACGGGGGCGACCACGGAGGCGCTCACGGGTGCGGCCGGGCTCATAGCAGGTCCTCGATGTCCTCGGCCAGGTTGTCGGCTTCGGGGCCCACGACGACTTGCACAATGGTGCCGGAACGGAAGACACCGTGCGCTCCGGCGGCCTTGAGCGCCGCCTCGTTCACGGCCGCGGGGTCGGTCACCTCGGTGCGCAGGCGAGTGATGCACGCCTCGATTTCGACGATGTTGGTTTTTCCGCCGAGGGCGGCCAGGATCTGCGCGGCTTTGCTAGTCATCTTCTGTTCCTTCTGTGGTGGGCACTGCGACGGGCTCATCGACTGCGATTCGATCGAAGGCCCGGGCCGCACTCGGTGTTGACAAGTGGGGTGCCCTGCCTTCATGATCTAACTATTGGATCGTACCAGTACGGACCACTCAGCGGAAGTGGTACTACACCACTCGGGCTCGACGCCGACCGAACCGATCAACAAGTGAAAGGCAACGCCATGAGCCAGACCCAGGAGGAGAGTTCAATGCTCGCAGCCGGGCCGGTGTCCAAGCAAACGCAGCTGCGCTCGATCCTGCAGGATCTGGTCGAGGAGACCCTGGCTCCACACGCCGCGATTCCGCCCGAGCGCAAGCTGATGGCGAAATACGGCGTCAGCCGGTCGACCGTGCGGGAGGCCATCCGTCAGCTGGTCGAGGAGGGTCTGCTCTACCGCATCCAGGGCAAAGGCACCTTCGTGGCGGGCGAGCGCGTGCAGAGCGATCTGCACCTGGCCTCCTTCACCGAGGACATGCGCCGCCGCGGCCTTGTTCCGGCAACACTCCTGCTGGCCACCGCGCTGATCGAGGCACCGCTCGATGTGCGGGCGGCACTCGGTCTGGGCGCGGGCGCCCGGGTGCAGGTCGTCGAACGGCTCCGGCTGGCCGGCGGCACCCCGATGGCCCTCGAACGCGGCTACTATCCGGCGGAGCTGCTGCCGAATCTTGGCGAGCAAGACCTTACCCGCTCCCTGTACGCGACGTTCGCGACCGAATACGGCCTGCGCATCGACAACGCCGAGCAGGCGGTCTGGGCGGATGCTGCCGGTCCCCAACTCGCGGAGACGCTGGGCGTCACCGCGGGGGCGCCGCTCATCGTCTTCCGTCGCACCTCGTCGGCGGGGTCAGCCGCCATCGAGTACGTCACGTCCTGGTACCGCGGTGATCGCTACCAGATTCACATGACCCTGAATCTCCGGCACCAGCTCTGATCTCCGGCCCGGCATGAGACCGGGCCCCACACACCACACCCATCACAGGAGGAATTCATGTCCAGCATCACCGAAGACGCCGGGACGCGACGAAAAATACCGGGCCTGGGCCAGGCTCAGCGAGTCGGCCGCAGCCTTATGTTGCCCATCGCGGCGTTGCCTGCCGCCGGGCTGCTTCTCCGCATCGGTCAGCCTGACCTGCTCGGCGCCATTCCGGGCTTCGAAACGGGCGGAGCCGTCATCGCCTCGGCGGGCGGGGCGCTGTTCGGGGCCCTCCCGTTGCTCTTCGCGGTCGGCGTCGCGATCGGCTTCGCGAAGAAGTCCGACGGCTCGACCGCCCTCGCGGCCGTGGTCGGCTATCTCGTCTTCTCCAAGGTCGGTGAGGCGATGTCGCCTCTCGTACTGGGGCTGCCGGCCAAGGGTGACCCCCAGGTACTCGTCGATTACAGCGTGCTCGGCGGCATCCTGATGGGTATCGTCTCTGCGGTGCTCTGGCAGAAATATCACCGCATCTCCTTGCCCAGCTACCTCGCCTTCTTCGGTGGTCGACGCTTCGTCCCGATCATCACCGCCGTGGTGGCGCTCGCACTCGGTGTTCTCCTCAGCTTCGTCTACCCGGCCTTCGCCGGCGGATTGACTGCCTTCGGCGATGTCGTCACCTCCAACGACATCTGGGGCGGCTTCCTGTACGGCACCACCAACCGGCTGCTCATACCCGTGGGGCTGCACCACATCCTCAACTCCGTGGTGTGGTTCGTGATCGGCGACTACAACGGTGCCAGCGGCGACATCGCGCGGTTCTTCGCCGGCGACCCCACCGCCGGAACCTTCATGACCGGGTTCTTCCCGATCATGATGTTCGCCCTGCCCGCTGGAGCCCTGGCCATCTGGCATGAGGCGAAGCCGACCCAAAAGAAGATCGTCGGTGGCATCATGCTCTCCGGTGCCCTCACCGCCATGCTCACCGGCGTCACCGAGCCCCTGGAGTTCTCGTTCATGTTCGTGGCGTTCCCCCTATTCGTCATCCACGCCTTCCTCACCGGAACGTCGATGGCCCTGGTGAACGCACTGGGTATCCGCGACGGTTTCAGCTTCAGCGCGGGTCTGTTCGATTACGTGCTCAACTTCGGCCTCGCCGAGAAGCCGCTTCTGCTCATCCCGATCGGACTGGCGTATGGCGCGATCTACTACTTCCTGTTCCGCTTCGTGATCCGCAAGTGGAATCTGAAGACCCCCGGCCGCGGCGACGACGAGGTGCCCGACGCCAGTGCGCCGGACTCCGCCTCCTCGACGTCGGTCTAGTCCACACAATCCAGAATCTGGAGTACGAAAAATGGCTGAAGTAGTTTTTGTTGACAGTAAGGCCGCGGCGGGAACGCTCGCGGCGGCATCCATTCGCGCACTGATCACCCAGAAGCCCGACGCGGTGCTGGGCCTGGCCACCGGCTCGACCCCGCTCTCGGTCTATGCGGCGCTCGCCGCCTCCCTGGCGGAGAACCCGATGGACGTCTCCCGAGTGCGCGGCTTCGCACTGGACGAATACGTCGGCCTGCCCGCCGACCACCCGGAAAGCTACCGCTCCGTGATCACCCGCGACGCCGTCGTGCCGATCGGCCTCACCCCCGAGAACATCCAGGTGCCGAACGGCGATCTGGCCACGATCGAGACCGCGGGCGTCGACTACGAGGCAGCCATTCGCGCCGCCGGCGGCATCGACGTGCAGATTCTCGGCATCGGCCGCACCGGGCACGTCGGGTTCAACGAGCCGGGGTCGTCGTTCGCGTCGATCACGCGAATCAAGACCCTCGCCGAGAAGACCCGCGTCGACAACGCGCGGTTCTTCGCATCCCCCGACGACGTGCCGATCCACTGCATGACGCAGGGTCTGGGCACCATTCTGCGGGCCCGGCACCTCATTCTGCTGGCCTTCGGCGAGGAGAAAGCGGATGCCATCGCCGCCGCCGTCGAGGGACCGATCACGTCGAGCAAGCCGGGATCCGTCATCCAGCTGCACCCGCATGTGACGGTCATCGTCGACGAGGCCGCCGCCTCCCGGCTCGAGAACCTCGCCTACTACAAGTACGCCTGGGCCAACAAGCACGCCTGGCAGGGGATCTGACGCAGCACTCCCTGACTCGACCCCGACCCCCGTTCCCTGCAACTCGCTGACTCCTGGAGACACCCTCATGACCCCGCCCGCACCCATCCAGGTCGACTCGATGCTCCTCGCTGCCCGGGCCGTGATCGCACCCGATGCGGTGCACACGCCGGGGTGGGTAGACATCCGTGCGGGGCTGATTGTGGCCTGCGGCGCGGGGGAGCCGCCCCGCCCTCCCGACCAGGTCTTCGAGCAGAGCACCCTGGCGCCCGGCTACGTCGACATCCACACGCACGGCGGCGGCGGCAGCAGCTTCAACGACGCCGACACCGACGCAGCCGTGGCGCGGATCACCGCGACCCACCGGGCCCACGGCACGACCACGATGATGGCCAGTCTCGTCACCGGTCCCCTCGACGAATTCGAGCGCACTGTGGCAGCCCTGGCCGGGCTGGTCGAACGGGGAGTGCTGGCCGGAATTCACCTGGAGGGCCCGTGGCTGAGTCCAGCTCACCGCGGGGCCCACGACGAGAGCTTGTTGCGCGAGCCTGATACTGAGACCGTCGACCGGTTGATGCGGGCGGGGCGAGGCACCGTGCGCATGGTCACCATCGCGCCTGAACTTGAGGGCGGGCTAGCGGCCGTGACGCAGATCGCGGGCCACGGGGCCGTGGCCGCGATCGGGCACACCGACGCGAACTACGACCTGACGCGGCAGGCGATCGCGGCGGGGGCCACGGCCGGCACGCACGTATTCAACGCGATGCGGCAGATTCACCAGCGTGAGCCCGGCCCGGCTCTCGCCCTTCTTGAAGACCCGAACGTCTTCGCCGAGCTCATCGCCGACGGCGTGCACCTGCACCCGGCCGTCGTGCGGTTCATCATCGAAAGCCCGTCGCGGCCCGTCTTCGTCACGGATGCCATGGCCGCCGCCGGCGCGGACGACGGCGCCTACAAGCTCGGCGGCCTCGACGTGAGCGTCGCTGACGGCGTGGCGCGCCTGGCCGACGGCACGATCGCCGGCAGCGTGCTCACCCTGAGCGAAGCCGTGCGCTACGCCGTGCACACCGCCGGAGTGCCGCTGGCCGTCGCGGTGCGGGCGGCCACCCAGAACCCGGCCGACATGATCGGCCTCCCCGACCGCGGTCGGCTCGCCGCCGGCCTCCGCGCCGACCTGATCGTGCTCGACGCGGGCCTATGCGTCACGGCGACGATGCAGGCCGGGGTGTGGTGCGCGGAGTAGCACCCCTCCAAAGCCGCGCCCGCTCCCGCCCGCCCTCCCCCGTCCGGGTCCCACCTCTCCCGTCCTCGTCCGGGTCCCGTCCGCTCCCGTCCTCGTCCGGGTCCCGTTCGCTCCCGTCCGCTCCCGCTGCCGTTCCTTCGCCAAGCCCCGAACGAATTCGACGGAGATTCTCATGAAAAAGTGCCTGGGAGGCCCATTTTCGGGCGTTGCAGGCAAAATATCCGTCGAATTGGTTCGCGCAGGCTGTCCGAGAACCGAGCGGGATTCGAGGGCATCGAGCTCATCGCCGCGTTCGACTGGGACTCCAGCACGGCGGAACGCGACGAGGTGCTCCGCCTGGCCAGACTTCGCTGCCCGGTCTCGGACAACCTGGGCAACGCAACGCCCATCATCGTGCGGCTCGCTGCCCCGGCCGAGCTGGCCGCAACGTTCGCCCCCGTGTAGCGACGGGTGCTGTGGGCTGGGCGGGTAGGCATCCGTTTCAGCCTGCTCGACCGGCTGGCCTCCCTAGATCAGCCGGCCGCTACCGCACCTTCAGCAGGATCGGGGCGGTGGGGCTCGCCTGCTGGAACTCGACCGTCTGATGCCTGGACTTAAGGAAGTCCGAGAACTGATTGAAGCCCAGCGCGCGTTCCTGAAACGTCGGGTCCAACCGTCGCATCGTGCTCTTCAGCGTGGCGGCATGCTGCCACTCCATGTGGTTCGCGGCGAGGTGTTCCATCGCCCGCAGCAGCAGCGCCGTCGCCGCTTTCTTGGCCCTGGGGCTGAGATCGAGATCGACTGGCGGCACAGCGGGGCCGGCGGATGGCGCGGTCTGCCGAGGCGTCGCATCCGTCAGCGCCTGAGCCTTGCTCGTGGCGACGATCTTGGCGACCGGGGGCTTCTTCGGCGCCGTTTTCTGGGTTGCAGGTTGGGCGACGGATGCCGTCACCACCGACGGCACCGGAGTGACGGGCGTCACCCGCATGACCCCGGGCAGCGAATCGTAGTCCGCGAACGTGTCGCAGGCCGCGGCCAGCGCGCTGCTCGTTGAGCCGGACACCCCGATGCCGATCACGACCCGGCCCAGCTGCTTGCAGCGCTGCACGAGCGGGATGTAGTCGGAGTCGCCGGCGGCGATCACGATGTGGGTGAGATCGTCCAGGCGGAACAGGTGTTCCATCACGTCGATGGTCAGAGCGATGTCGGCACCGTTCTTCAGCGTCGACACGGCCGGGAACAGTTGGGTGAGGTTGACGGCGCGATCGACCAGTTGCCTCCGGTAGCGCGCATTGACCGGCGCCGACCAATCGGCGTAGGCGCGACTGACCGCGATCGCAATCGGCGTAGGCGCGACTGACCGCGATCGGCCCGATGGCCGCCGCGTAGTCCAGGATCGCCCCGACGTCGACCAGGGCCTGCTGGATGCGCGTGGCGACCTCGGTCGCGGGCTGAATCAAACGCGGCTGCGCACCTTGTCCCGGCCGAAGGCGCCGTCGCCGTGCAACTGGTTGTACCGCGAGATGACGATGTTGTCGAAGTCGAGATAGACGCCGACTCGCGGATGCGACTGCTCAGACATGCGGATGCTCCTCCAGGGTTGATCTCCAAGACGAGCGTCGTGCAAGTCCCCCGGTTACAGCATCTTGGATGGGGGAGCGGGCCAGTGACTTCCGGTGCCGCACAGGACCCCCAGTACGGGAGGTCGGGCTGCCCCTCGGCCTTCACCGCACACCTCCGACTACTCCTCCACAAAGTCACTTTGACCAGCTTATTCACACTCCTGTGCCACGGCCGTCGAATGTCAGTGGCACCCCGTAACGTGACTGCTATGACCACCTCAGTCAGCACCTCGCAGGCCCAGCTCGGCTCGCGTTTCGACGCGATAGCCGCCGTCGACCGCAGCCTCGCACGGGGCTTCGCGCAGCGGGCCGACCTGATCGATGACGCCCGCAGGTTCAGCGAAGCCACGGCCGCGAGCGCTCCCCGCAACACGAGCTCCCGGTGGGACCCCGACGAGATCGCCCGGCGCGAATTCTCGAGCGAACTGGCCTGCACCCTGCGCATCCCCGCACCCACCGCCGAGGGTCTGATCGCCGAGTCCCGGGCCCTGGCCGAAGACCTCCCCGGCACCCGGGCGGCGCTGCAAGCCGGCGAGATCAGCTACCGGCACGCCCAGGTGATCATCGGGCAGGCCCTCTCGGTGCCCGCCGCGGCGCTGCCCGATTTCGAGGAGGCGCTGCTGCCGGCCGCGCGCGCTCTGACGGCGGCCAAGCTCAAGCACAAGGCCCGCGTGCTCCGCGAGCGCCTGCACCCGGAGTCCATCACCGCCCGGCGGGAGAAGTCCTTCGCGGAACGCACCTCCTGGGTGCAGGCGGAACCCGACGGAATGGCGACGCTGAGCCTGACCACGAGCGCCGACGTCGTGCACGCCATCTTCGCCCGGGCGAACGACGCCGCGCGCAGCCTGCAGGGGCCGGGGGAGCCGCGTTCCCTCACCCAGGTGCGCACCGACGTGATGACCGATCTGCTGATCGACGGGGTGACTCCGTCGGGAATCGGCACGGGCATCCGTGCCACGGTCCAGATCACGGTCCCGGTGATGACCCTCCTCGGCCACAGCGAAGAACCCGGCTACCTCGAGGGCTACGGGCCGATTGACCCCGACACGGCCCGCGACCTGGCCTCGCGAGCACCGAGCTTCACGTGCATCCTGGTTCATCCCGAAACCGGGGTCGTGCTCTCGGTCGGCCGCACACGCTACAAGGTGACGAAAGAGCTTCGGCGGTTTCTCCGCCTGCGCGACGAAACCTGCCGCTTCGCCGGTTGCAACCAGCCCGCGCGCGGCGCCGATCTCGACCATACCCATGAATGGCAAGACCTTGGCCACACCGCCCACGACAACCTTGCCCATCTCTGTCCGGGCTGCCATGCGTTGAAGACGGAGACCGGGTGGACGGTGAAACAAGAGCAAGGCGGCATCCTCACCTGGCACTCACCGACCGGACGCCCATTCGTGACGGAACCGGCCACCCCGATCGCCACTCCGGGTGCACCCGCGGGTGCGTCTCGGGCTGGTGCCGGGCCGCCGAGACCCGCCCGGCCACCGCTGCCCGATGAGGCCCCGTTCTGACCGGCACCGTTTCGATGCAAACGGATGCCCGACCGCCGCTACCAGGTGTCTGGACTACCGCTACCATCAAGCGCTACTCGCCACAGGGCTTGCCCGGGATTGACGAAGGCGCGT
The DNA here is from genome assembly GCF_004402835.1 of Cryobacterium sp. Sr3. NCBI lineage: Bacteria > Bacillati > Actinomycetota > Actinomycetes > Micrococcales > Microbacteriaceae > Cryobacterium > Cryobacterium sp. Sr3. The sequence goes on from NZ_SOFA01000043.1 coordinate 20,847, forward strand.
CGTGGCAACTCGATGGTTTGCGCGCGACCGTGGGAGAGCGCGTACGTTTCCGGTAGTGACCGTGTGCGTCGTTTTAGCCGTATCGAACCTAGTCGACCAGCCGCTTCAGCGAAACCTGCAACGGCGCGAACCCCTCCGGCTTGCGAGTCACCGTGGCCTCATCCATGTAGACGTCCCGGCGAATCTCGAGCATCACCGAACTCACCCGCGCATCGCTGCGGTAGTGCTTGAGCGGCACGTATGAGCCTGCGAACGGCGCATTGGCGTGCGCGTCGAGGTCAGGGAAGCATCCGCCAACCGTGGCCAGAAGGTCGACGGAGGCGTGGAACGGCTCCGACCCGACGCAGAGCGGTGCCCGGTAGCCGCCGCCGTGCAGCTCATCCGACAGCAGGGCCTCCGGGTAGGAATGAACGTCGAAGATCACGGCTCGCTCGTGCACGGCCAGTGTCGCGTCCACGAGTTGGGTGAACCGGGCCGAGTAGGTGGTGACGTAATCCATCAGGAGCTTCTCGTCGTCGACGGACACCCGCCGGATCTCCTGGCTCCGGGAGCCGTGGGTGTAGAGCACGCCCATGCCGACCGCGTTCATCTCCTCGGTGTCGTCGGGGAACCGCTCCACGTCGACCGCAAACCGGGAGAGCCCGCTGATGACCGCGCTCGCGCCGGTGATAGCCGCCACGAGTTCGTCGGTGAAGTGGTCGGTCATGATGTCTTTCTCCGCCTCCAACTCGGCCGGTGAGATGACGTAGGAGTGCAGGTGCTCCGCCGGGATCGCACGCCCGCCGTGCGGTGCGTGCAGGATCACGGGTGACGTCGCCGAGTTGTCGATCAGGCGGAACAGCGCGGTTTCGGTGTGGGCGGTCATCGGGTGCCTCCAGGCCGTGGCGCTCCCGGTCGGAAGGAGTTCAGGATCTCAGGGGCCACCGACATTCGGTCACTGATGCTCCGTGGCCCCTGCTCTGGGGTGAAAGGAATGCATCACAGGAGACGTTCCGAGCAGAGACAAACTCCTGTTCTGGGCCTACCTTGGCGCGCAAGCGGGGTCATCTCGGGCTGCGACTGGAGCAACAAACAGAACGAGGGGGCCGCATGACTCGTGCAAAATGGCAACTGGAATCAGCCGATGAGTTTCGGAACGGACCCCAGGCCAAGGTGGTCGACTTCTGGCGTTTCGGGATGGGAGATGCGCGAACGAACAATCTGCGCGGCTACCTGGCCGAGTACGTGGTTGGCCTCGCCGTAGACGCAATTCCCGCGAGTCGAGTCGAGTAGGACGCGTACGACGTGCTGGCGCTCAGCGGCACCCGCATCGAGGTCAAGACCTCAGGCCTTGTTCAGGCCCGGAATAAGTCTGATCCGCGTTCTCAAACAAAACCGCGTTGGAAAGTGCGAAAGGGAAACGCCCACACTGACATTGGTGGGAAGCCGAAGCGACTTCACGCCGATGTGTATGTCTTTGCCTTGGTTACGTCGACCTGTTTGGCCGATTACGACCCGCTCGACCTCGATAAGTGGGAGTTCCGGGTGGCGAGCCGCTGGCAGATCGACGAGTTTGATCGGTCCACATTCACGCCGAGCAATTTGACCGTCGATGGAATTCAACCGGTTCGTTGGGCCGGACTCAAGGATGCCATAGCCGCGGCTGGGCCCCAGTCCGTGACCGACGAGATGTCGCTATTCGTTGCCATCAAGTTGGCCACGGAGCACCTCGGAGAGCGTAGCCAGGCTGGAATTGGGTCTTAGCACATGGAATCAAAGCTTTTCTGGCAACCGCGCGCGCTTCTGAAGGAGTTGGAATCAGTAGGAGATTGGCCGCGTCTTGCGACAGTTTTCCTGACGCTCGAGTGGTCATCGATTCTGCAAGGGCGGCCCGCCCGTTCTGGGGCTGTAGTCAGCGTTCCCCGCCCGCTAGATTCGGCCCAGGGAATCGGGGGATCCATGAGTATTGAGGCGCCATCGATGAGGCAGCCTTCCACGCTCTCCCGATTAAACAGTGACGTAAAGGCGCCGCGGCATTCAGGACGACGGGTTGTTGAGACCGCTCTCGTTTTGTGCCTGATCCTCCCTCTTTCGGCGTGCTCAGGTTCGCGTCCGAATATACGAGAGGAGGCAATGTTTGAGGCCAGGATCAGCATAGAGAAGGTCTCCGCCCTGGCCATCGAAAGCGCCATTGGCCACAACCTCGACAGCTACTTGGATGCGGTGTCCACAGGAGACGTCTGGCCCAAGCCGGCGTTCGCCACAATCCGCGAAGACACAGATGAACAGACACCCGGTTGGGCTCGCGGAGCGGCGTTCGGAGCGGTAGTCGATCGATCAATGTCCTACCCGAAGGTGCTGGTTAGCTACGCCGCATCGGGGCAAAGCTCCACCGGAAGTGGATTCAATTCGAGGGTTGCCAACGTGTTGGTCTGCGTCAGCATCGAGGTCGAGTTCGTGGGCGACCGGGTTGATGTCTATATGCCCCCTTCTATCGCTGCCGTGGAATGTCCCGCCGACGTACAAAAATACTTCGGCGGGAACGAATTGGTCACGCTTGACGAGGTGTTCGCCGCATCTCCATGACGTTAGCGGCGGCCCAAAGTCACCGACTTTCGATAGCGCCAACCGCCACGGTGGCTGAAGACGGCTGTGAGGGGTCGCAAATCGACCTTCCTGAGTCGATTGAAGGTCGATTTGTGACCCCTCACGGCTTCGGCAGGGCGAATCAGGAGCCTCCGAATCGGTGTGGAGTCTGTTCCAGACCTGCCGTAGGCATCCATATTTACTGCCGAGACACCCCCACTGGGGACAAAAAAGCAGGCCAAAGCCTTCTTTCGCGGTGCGCCCCCACCTAGGCTTGAACTTTGCAGTAAAGCCAATCAGTTGGGGGACTGAAGCGTGAGTTCGGATAATGTGTTGCTCGCAACGGAGGCGCTGGTCGTGGCGCACTGCGGGGTCCTGATGGGCACGGTGTGTCTGCCGTTCGCGGCGTCGTTCCTCCTGGACGGAATCGTGCAGCTTCTGCGAGGCGACGGCCCGAAGCTGTTCCTGGGCAGCCTGGGCCTGGTGGTTCTGCTTGCCGGTGCCGGATACGCCCTGTGGCAGTTCGGAGCCGGCTACCCCGGAGTGGAAATGGAGAGGCCGGCCCTCATGGTCACGGTTTCCCTTTACCTGGTCGCGGTCTCCACTGTGCTGGCGCTGATCGGGTTCGTGCTGCGAACGGTGAGGCTCCTCCGGGACGCCCGGCGGGAGGCGGACAGGCTGCAGTACATGCAGATGTCTCCCCTGTGACGCCGGCTGAGCACCGCGCTGCCTCGGACTGACCGGCTCGTCTCGACCCTCAGTCGCGGAAGGTGAGCGCCAAAGCCCGATCGGCCTCGACACTCGCCCGGTGAAGTTCTTGATTAGCGGCCATTTCGGGGCGACGGCGGATGATGAGCCAGGCGATGCCGAGCCCGATGAACCACACCGGCGTCACGACCAACGCCTGCAGCGTATCCGTCTTCTGGGTGAGCGCCCAGATCAGGAATACGAAGAACGCGAGCAGGACATAACTCATGTACACGCCGCCGGGCATTTTGAACTTGGATGCTGCGTGCAGCGCCGGGCGGCGCTTGCGATACACGATGTAGCTCACCACGATGATGGTCCATACGAAGATGAACAGCACCGACGCCATTGTTGTCACCACGGTGAACACGGCCATGATCGATGAACTCGAATACAGCAGCACAGCCGATATGAGCAGGAACATGCACGAGAACAGCAGGGCGTTGGCCGGCACCTTGTGGCGGGTCAGACGTTGGAACCGCCCCGATGCCGTGCCCTCGACCGACAGCCCGAAAAGCATTCTGGATGTTGAATACAGACCGGAGTTTGCTGAGGATGTCGCGCTCGTGAGCACGACGAAGTTGATCACGGCCGCGGCCCCGCCGAGCCCTGCGAGGGCGAACATCGCCACGAACGGGCTCACATCGGCGCGGACCTCACGCCACGGCGTGACCGTCATGATCATGATCAAGGCGAGAACGTAGAACAGCATGATGCGAATGGGAATGGAGTTGATTGCCTTGGGAAGGTTCTTCTCCGGGTGCTGCGCTTCGGCGGCCGTGGTGCCCACGAGCTCGACCCCGAGGAACGCGAACACGGAGAGCTGGAAACCGGCGATGAACCCCATCGGGCCGGTCGGGAACATCCCGCCGTCGTTCCACAGGTTGGTGAAACTCGCCGGGGTGCCGTTGGGGGACTGGAACTGAGTGAACACCATCACGAGGCCCACGACGATAAGCGTGACAATTGCCACGATTTTGATCAGCGCGAACCAGAACTCGGTCTCGCCGAACGCCTTGACACTCGTGAGGTTGAAGCCGAGCAGAATCGTTACCGCCACGAGCGCCGGAATCCATAGCGGCAGATCGGGCCACCAGAAGCTCGTATACAGCGCGATCGCGATCAGCTCGGCGATGGCGGTGACGATCCAGCACACCCAGTACGTCCAGCTCGTGAAGAAGGCGGCCCACGGCCCGAGCAGGTCACCGGCGAAGTCGCTGAACGACTTGTATTCGAGGTTGGAGAGCAGCAACTCGCCCATGGCCCGCATGACGAAGAACAACATGAAGCCGATGATCATATAGACGAAGATCACGGACGGCCCCGCGAGGGAGATCGTCTTCCCCGAGCCCATGAACAGGCCCGTTCCGATCGCACCGCCGATGGCGATGAGCTGGATATGACGGTTCGAGAGCGATCGTGCCAGGTGTGGTTGCGCGTTCGGCGCTGGATGCGTGCTGGTTTTCACTTGCGACATCGGAGATACTTCCTTGTAGTCCAGGCAATGGGCACAGTGTCGGGGTCACCGATCTCTGCAGAAATTGTGGGTCGCGGATGCCGGGGCCGACCGATCAGGCCGTACCCGGCATCCGCGACCAGTGCTGCTAGACCAGCGCGAGCTCGACCTCTGAGACGAGGTCGGTCCAATCCGTGAGCGGTAGGTCGAGGGCGACGCTGACCGAGCGGTTCGCGACCCTTCCGGCGGCGATGTTCAGGCCACCGGCAAGGGCGGCGTCCCGCTCGAATGCTGCACGCACGCCACGGTCGGCAATCGACAAAGCGTAGGGCAGAGTCACGTTCGTCAGCGCGAGGGTCGACGTCTGCGGAACGGCGCCGGGCATGTTGGCGACGCAGTAGAAGATCGAACCGTGCACGGGGAAGGTGGGGTTCTCGTGCGTTGTGGCGTGTGTGCCCTCGAAGCAGCCGCCCTGGTCGACCGCGATGTCCACGAGCACGGAGCCCCGCTTCATGCGCGACACGAGCTCGTTGGTGACGAGCTTGGGGGCCTTGGCGCCGGGGATCAGCACGGAGCCGATCACGAGGTCGGCCTCGGTGACGGAACGGTTGATCTCGTAGGCGTTCGAGGCGATGGTCTTCAGACGTCCGGCGTACTGGGCGTCGAGTTCGCGCAGGCGGTCGATGTTGATGTCCAGGATGGTGACGTCAGCGCCCATCCCGATGGCCATGGCGGCGGCGTTGGAGCCAGCGACGCCGGCACCGATCACAGTCACCTTGGCGGCCCGCACCCCGGGCACCCCGCCCATCAGCATGCCCGGGCCACCACCCGGTCGGGTCATCGACGCGGCGCCGACCTGAACGGCGAGGCGTCCGGCAACCTCGCTCATCGGGGCAAGCAGCGGCAGTGAACGGTCAGCCTTCTGCACGGTCTCGTAAGCGATCGCGGCCACGCCGGACTCGAGCAGGGCGCTGGCGAGGGCGGGCTCGGCGGCGAGGTGCAGGTAGGTGAAGAGGATCAAGCCCTCACGAAAGTACGAGTACTCGGCCGCGATCGGCTCTTTCACCTTGAGGATCATGTCGGCGCTGGCCCACACCTCGAAGGCGGTCTTGACGATGGTTGCACCGGCGGCTTCGTAGTCGGTGTCAGCGAAGCCGGAGGCGATTCCCGCGCCGGCCTGTACCAGCACGGTGTGGCCGTGAATCTTGGCTTCGTGCACTCCGGCGGCGGTGATGGCCACGCGGAACTCGTTGTTCTTGACTTCGGTTGGAACGCCAATGATCATGGGGAACTCCTGCTTCTTGTAGACGCCTGCTGATCGACTTTGGTCAGCTTTAAAATGATAAACCCGGATTTAAAGGCCGCCCCGGCTCCGCCACGGGGACAACGGAGGCCGAGGGCAACTCCGTCGTGCGGTGCACAAGGCAGAAAATTGCCGTTTACACAGGTATTTGTCTTTCCCGAGGCCGGTGGTCAGGGGCGGATTCATCGTGCAGACACCCCGCAGTCGGCTCGACATCTGTTGCGCCCAGGTGCGTCGATCGTCTCCTGACGTCCACGCTGCTCCGTTAGATTGAATCTATGAAAACGGCCGATATTGACCAAGCAGTGGTCAACATCGCCGCGCGAATTGACCGGGCTCTCTCGCTTGAAGACCTCGACGGCGGGCTGCTCGCGTATAGCGCGCATCAACCCACGGCCGACCGAGTGCGCACGAACTTTCTGCTGAGCAAGGTTGTTCCGCCCGATGTCAGCGCCTGGCAGCTCAGCCACGGTATCGCCTCGGCAGTGAAGCCGGTTCCCGTGCCGGCCAACGCCGACCTCGGAATGTTGGGCCGCGTGTGCGTGCCGCTGCTGGCACGTGGATTCCGGGTGGGGTATCTGTGGGTCCTCCAGCTCGACGACGAGCAAACGCCCGAGGTGATTCTGCGTGAGCTGCGGCTCATCCGCCCGGAGATGGACGCCCTCGCAGAGATGCTGCTCAACCGTTCCAGCGCCGATTCTAAAGCGCGGCGCACCGACGAGGCCCAATTCCTCGCCGCGTGCTTGGGGGACCGCAATGCCGGCGTGGCGGTGGACGGTTGGCCTGGTGTGCACGGGCGCGGACCCTGGCGGCTCGCCGCGCTGCTCGAGCGCGGTGACAACGCGCAGCGCGACCCCGCCAAGAGCGGCCTGCTGCACCGTCTCGCCGCACTGTATGCCACGCTTGGCATCAATACCGTGCTGTTCTCGGCCGGCACCGAAACGCATGCCGTTCTGCTGCTCCACGACGAGATTGACGGCTTCGACCTGTCCGAGGTTCGAATGCGCTTTGAGTTCGAGGTGTCCCGCCGCGGTGGGCAGGTGGCTGCACCCGCCCTGATCGGGCTGAGCGAGCCCTTCACCGACCTGCGACGGCTGCCCGGTGCCTACTCCGAGGCGCGGAGCGCCGTGCAAGCGGCCAGGGTTGATACCCAGCTCGGCACGCTCGTATCGTTTCGCGCTACCGGGGTCTACCAATTCCTGGCCGTCGCAAGTCGAGACGTGTTGCCGTCCGAGTCAGCGCTCTTCTCCGAACTCCGGGCACTCGACCGAAACGGGGAACTGCTGCCCGTGCTCGAGATGCTCTACGACAAGAACGGGTCCGTGGCCGAGGTCGCAGAGCACCTGCATTTGCACCGAACCAGTATTTACAACCGGCTCGCACGCATCCGTTCCGCGTTGGGCGTCGACCCGCTCGGCGGGCAGGCGCGCCTTGAGCTGCACCTGGCCCTCAAGGCCGACCGCTGGGCTGGCCGTCCGCGCCTCTGACGGGCCTGCCCGGATTGGTCTCAGACGTTTCGGTAGACGCGGGGAACGCGGGGACTGATGCGGGTGACCACTTCGTAATTGATGGTGCCGGCGGCCGCCGCCCACTCGTCAACGGATGCGTCGTCGTCGCCGGGGCCGAACAGCACCGCTTCGGCACCGATCACCGACGAGCCGGAGGCCACGAGTGCGGCCTCACCGAGGTCGATGACCATCTGGTCCATGGCGATGCGCCCGACCACGGGATAGGTCACGCCGTTGACTCGCACCGGGCCTCCCGTGGCGATGCGCGGAATGCCGTCGGCGTAGCCCAAAGGAATCAGGGCGAGCGTCGTCGGGGCCGTGGTGCGGTAGTTGAGCCCGTAGGAGACGCCCTGTCCGGCGGGAACGTCTTTGCACACCGATACGAGCGTGCGCAAGGTCATCGCCGGGCGCAATCCGAGGTCGTTCGAGGTCTGGTTGGCGAACGGCGACAGGCCGTAGATGGCCAGCCCCGCCCGCACCAGATCGAAGTGCGTGTCGGGGCGGGACAGCGTGCCGGCGCTGTTGGCGAGGTGCCGCACCATCGGGCTCAGCCCCGCCTCCTGCGCCACAGCAACGGCCGTCGTGAATGCCGCAACCTGTTCGTCGGTCTCGACGCGGTCGGGTTCATCGGCCACCGCGAGGTGCGAGAAGATGCCCACGACGGTCACAGATCCGCTGGCTTCCGCCTGTCGGGCGCGGGCCACGAGCTCGGCCCACTCCGTGGGGGTGCTGCCGTTGCGGCCCAGACCGGTGTCAATCTTGAGATGAATGCGTGCGGTTTTTTGCTGCTGCTGCGCAGCCAGGGCGATGAGCGGCAACGCCCAGCCGGAGCATCCGAGATCAATGTCCGCGGTGATTGCCGCGGCGAAGTCGCTGTCTGTGGTGTTCAACCAGGCCAGTACCGGCACCGGGATGGCCGCAGCGCGGAGTGCCAGTGCCTCCGATATGTGTGCCACGCCGAGCCACTCCGCTCCCGCCTCGAGCGCCGCGCGAGCGACGGGGAGAACCCCGTGACCGTAGGCGTCCGCTTTGACGACCGCCATCAGCCGGGCTGGGGCGGCGAGCGCAACGAGGTGGCGAACGTTGTGTCTGATCGCGTCGAGGTCGATCACGGCTGCGCGCTCCGGCAGCCGTTCGGTGGCGGTGGGCACGGCTGCTGATTTCACACGTTGCAGCCTAACCCTCGGGTGCGAAGGCCAACTCTTGGCGGAGTGGCACGACCCAACGGTTGCCGCTGGCCGATCATGCAGCTTATGCGCCCCCTACGAAGCCAGGTCGCGCAGCAGAAGCTCAACCAGCAAGCGCTGACTCCGTTGTGACGGCAGTGCGTGGACATACTCGCTGATCCGAGCCTCGGCTTCGACCTCACCCGGCACCAGGGGGAGCAGCTCACCCCGTGCGGCCGCCCGAAGCTCAGGCCCGGTCATTAGAGCGGGCAGGTCAACCTTGAGCGCCGGGAGGGGTTTGAGCCCGGCGTGCCGCATCGCTTCGCGATAGACCTCGCGCACCCTTTCTAGAGCGATGGACTTCTCCGGCTCGCGCAGGATGAAAGCCCGGTTGCTGGTGTGGCGGGTGTTCCAGGTTTTCAACCCACGGGCATCCGCGTAGTCGCCGAATCGCATCTTCTTCATGAACTGGTTCACGCTCCGGTGAGCGTCTCCGCCATGGGCAACGATGGAGCGGATGTTGGGGTGCAGATCAAGAACTCGCTTGAGCACATCGAGCCCGTCGTCAATCAGATTGTTCGGCAGGCCGTTCGGGTGTGTTTCGTGCACGTGCCACGGGTACGCGTTCCAGGGCACGATCTGGGCGTCGGTGAGGCCAACGGTCTCGTAGATGTCGCCCATCCGAGCGGCCGAGCCGTCATTGTTCTCTCGGGACAGCATGCCGGAGCCCTTGGCTCCGCCGGCCTGCGGCCCAGGGTTCGAGGAGAGGGCAAGGATGACGGCGGTTGAAGCACCGTAATGGGGCGCGATGTACGGAACAGAGAAGCCGGGCAGCTCCATCATCAATTGATCGCAGAGTGCGTTGATCGCGGCCACCTGCGGCTCGCGGATTCGGTTCAGCTGGTCGTCGCGAAATTCTGGGTCGGCCATCCGTCGGGTCATGCCTGAAGCCTAGAGGCGTCTGTCTCACCTCCAATTCGCGGCGCCCCCAACTGGGGTCAGCAGGGCAGATCACAGGCGTTCTTGGTGATGTCGGCGCACCTAGGCTGGCACTGGAAGTGATCGGCAAACAGTTGGGGGACTGAACAATGAGCCCGGATTCTTTTGGAGCCTTGTTAGCGGCATACGGCGGGATCATCGTGCTGACGGTGTTTCTGCCGTTCATAGCCTCCTTTATTTTGGATGGCGTTGTTCAGGTACTGCGGAGCAATGGTTTGAAGTTCTTCCTTGCCGCTCTCGGCCTGACCGGGGTCTTCGCGCTCGCCGGCTACCTTCTTTGGCAGTACGGGATCAACAACCCGCCTCTGCCGTCGTCGACCCTGGAGAGCATGGGGACCATGGCTCAGATGCTGCTGACATTTTCGACAGTCCTCGCGCTGGCCGCATTCGTGAGTCGCACGGTGAAGCTGCTCTGGAAGACTCGGCGAGCGGCATAGTTATGGTCTGTTCCGCCCAGCGCAGTCGCCCGTGACCATCCCCAACCGAGCCCAGACCTGGCACCCGTCGGCCCTCGGCAAGCGCGTCACGAAATCCCGGGACTGGCGACTGACCCTGACCGGCCCCGAACTCACGATCACCCTCGACGGTGAGCCCGTCGCCCGCGACATCGGCTCCTTCGGCGGGCTGACCGTGACCCCCGGTCGCCTCTGGTCACACCTCGAGCTGGAGCATCCGGACCGGCGCTTTCGGTTCCGCGGCATCCCGAACCGGCGCGCGGCATCCTTCGCGACGGCCTTCACAGCGGCACAGGCCGAGGCCGTGCGCGTGCTCAGGCTGCTGCAACTCGTCGACGAATTCGATCAGGCCGCCAAACAGGTGCGGCTCTTCACCGAAGCGCTCGGCACCGCCGTCGCCGTGCAGCTCAAGACGAAGGGCTGGCTCACCACAGAGTTCTCCGCCTACTGGGCCGCGCGCAAAGCCGCCGTCGGCTTCGGCCAGCTGCTCGACGACCCCGATCTCCGGCCACACATCACGGAACTCTCCGCGGTGTCCCGGGAGACGGTTAATATCTGGCGCGACGACCTGCCCGAGTTCGTCGCCGCCCAGAACGAGCGGCACCTTGCCGCCGAGCTCGACGACTGCCAGGACTTCTTCGACACGGTCGAGAAGTCACCGCTCACACCCGAGCAGGCGCGCGCGGTCGTCTGCTTCGACAACCGGATGCTGGTCGTCGCCGCAGCCGGATCCGGCAAGACCTCGACGATGGTCGCCAAAGCCGGCTACGCGCTGCACCGCAACCTGATTCCGGCCGACAAGATCCTGATGCTGGCCTTCAACAATGCCGCGGCGAAGGAGCTGGGCGCGCGCACCCAAGAACGGCTGGCGCCTCTGGGCCTCGATGCCGGCAAGGTCGTCGCGAAGACGTTCCACGCGTTCGGCCTCGAGATCATCGGGAAGGCCACCGGTCGCAAGCCGTCGCTGGCGCCCTGGCTCGAGGGTGGGGGAGACATCAAACAGCTGGGGCGCATCGTCGATGTTCTCCGCGCGACAAACCCGCCGTTCCGTCTCCACTGGGACTTCTTCCGGGCAGTGCTCGCCCGTGACTACCCCGACCCTGACGCAGAGCTCGGTGAAACGGACAAGCCACCGGCCTTCCGCACGGCGCAGGGCGAGCAGGTCAGAAGCACCGGTGAGCGGATGATCGCCGACTGGCTCTACTTCAACAGCGTCGAGTACGTGTACGAACGCTCCTACGAGGTCGACACGGCCGACTCCGAGCACCGGCAGTACCACCCGGACTTCTACTATCCGCAGATCGACGCGTATCACGAGCACTGGGCGGTCGACGAGAACGGGCAGGCGCCGGAGGAGTTCGTCGGCTACCTCGACGGCATGCAGTGGAAGCGCGAGACCCACCGCCGCCACGGCACCACGCTTCTGGAGACGACGAGGGCACAGCTCTGGAGCGGCGAAGGCCTCAGTCATCTGGAGAAGGAGCTGACCGAGCGCGGCATCCGTTTGCAGGCAAACCCCGAGCGGCTCCTCGCCGGGCAGACACCCACAGATTATGGGCGCCTGCTTCAGACGTTCCGCTCGTTCCTCACCCACGCCAAGAGCAATCGCCTCAGCGACGACCAGCTGCGGCAACGCCTCGAGGAGCAGTCACACGGCGAGGTGCGCTTCCGCGACGCCGCGTTCCTGCGCCTGTTCGCCCCGATTCGGCGGGAGTGGGACAAGAAGCTGGCCGCCGAGGGCTGCATCGACTTCGAGGACATGCTCAATCTGTCGGCGGATCACCTGGAGGCCGGCGACTGGGAGAGCCCCTACGAGCTGGTCATGGTCGACGAGTTCCAGGACGCCAGCCACGCTCGGGCCAGGCTCGCCCGCGGCCTAGTCGCCCAGCCCGGCTGTCACCTGTTCGCCGTCGGTGACGACTGGCAGAGCATCAACCGGTTCGCCGGCGCCGACCTGTCGGTGATGACCGACTTCGAGCACCTGTTCGGGCCCAGCGAGGTGCTGCGGCTGGAGCGCACGTTCCGGTTTCCGCAATCGATAGCGGATGTCTCCAGCCGGTTCGTGCTGCAGAACCCCACCCAGCTGATCAAACGCGTCGTGTCCTCGACCCCGGAATTCCCGCCGACGATCGGGGCCGTCTCTGTCGACACCGACAAGGCCGTGAAGGCGGCCATCCACCACCGGCTCAAGGCGCTGCACACCCAGATCGCCCGGGGCCGAATCCCTCAGCCCGTGGGCGTCAAGGTCACCGTTTTCGTCCTGGGGCGGTACCGCCACCAGAGCGATTGCCTGCCGGACTGCCGCGACCTCGCTGACCTTCTGGACGTGGAGTTCATGACCATCCACGCCTCGAAAGGCGCCGAGGCGGACTACATCGTGATCCCGGGTATGGTCTCGGGCAAGTGGGGCTTTCCAAGCACCATCCCGAACGACCCAGTGCTGCGCATGGCGATGCCCGCGGCCGAAGACTTCAAGCGGGCCGAGGAACGGCGACTGTTTTACGTGGCCATGACCCGTGCCCGGCGGGGCGTGCTGCTGGTCACCGTCAAGAACAGGGAGTCACCCTTCCTGATGGAACTGATCCGGGACCACGGGATCGTGCGCACCAACGCCATCGGCGAGGCTCTCGATTCCACCGTCTGCCCCCGGTGCGGCCGTGCGTTCATGGTCGAGCGCCCGGGCAAGCGCGGGCCGTTCCTGGGCTGCCGGCGGTATCCGCGGTGCAAGAGCACCCTCGCGGTGAAGTGATGACGGCCGCGAGGGGCACACCGCCGCTAGCTAAGCTGGCTCTACGGATCGACGGCCAAGTAATGGAGACACGCTTGAAGAAGAGAATCGAAGTCGTTGGCGCGGTCCTCACCAGAGGCGAAACAATCCTGGCGGCACAACGGAGCTCGACGATGTCGCTGCCCGGGATGTGGGAATTCCCCGGAGGCAAGATCGAGTCAAACGAGTCGCCGCAGCAGGCCTTGCTCCGCGAACTCGAGGAAGAGTTACTCTGCTCGGCAGAAATTGGCGAGCATATCGCAACCACCGAGCACGAGTACGACTTCGGTATCGTCATCCTCACCACCTACTACTGCTCACTGATCGGCAAGGAACCTCGCCTGACTGAGCACTCGGAGATTCGCTGGGTCCAAGCTGCCGAGCTTGACCAGTTGGAGTGGGCCCCCGCCGACATCCCAGCAGTAGAGCGCGTGATGAAGGACTTTCTGGTTTGAGTGAGACTCGCAGTCAACTAACGCGCGACAATGCTTTTGGGTTCTTAGATTCACACGTCAAGGCTGGCCAAGTCTTTCATCCCACTCTCGTTTCGAATTCCAATGGCCAGACGATGCTTAAAACGATCCTCGATGAGCTCAAGCGATCGCGCAACTTCGTGTTTTCGGTCGCATTCATCACTCCGAGCGCGATCGCCCTGCTCAAACAGGCGCTCCTCGACTACCGAGGAAAAGGCACGATCATCACCTCTACCTATCTCGGGTTCAACTCGCCTGCCGCGTTCCGTGAACTCCTCAACCTCGAGGGCGTCAATGTCTACGTATACCCAGACTCCCCTGTTGGGTTCCACGCGAAAGGGTACATATTCGAGCAGGAGTCGAGCACCACGGCGATCGTCGGCAGTTCCAATTTAACCGCGTCGGCGCTGCTGAGGAACCAGGAATGGAATCTGCGCTTTTCCGCTCTGCCCGATGGGGACATCGTGCAGCAACTGACTTGCGCCGTGCAGGCACATATGGATGCTTCGGCTGCTTTGACGCGGAAATGGATCGATGAGTACGCGCTGACTTGGACCCCTCAGCCCCACAACCCTTTTCGAGGAATCACAGCGGTCGAACCGCTCGGTGATGCGCTCCCCATGGGAATGATCTTCCCAAATTCAATGCAGGTTGAAGCACTCGCCGAGATCCAGGCTCTGCGGGACGCGGGGGAGAGCCGTGCCGTCGTAATTTCGGCGACAGGGACAGGAAAGACAATCCTCTCCGCGCTCGACGTGCGGGCATACGCGCCCAAACGTATGTTGTTCGTCGTCCACCGCGAGCAGATTTTGGACCGGGCGATTGATGAGTTCAAGCGCGTGCTGAACGCCCCGGACAGCGACTTCGGCAAGTTCGTCGGTTCGAAGAAAGAGCTCGATCGCCGCTATGTATTCGCATCGATTCAGTCGCTTTCTCGGCCCGAGAATCTTCGCGCGATTAAGCCTGACGCCTTTGACTACGTACTGATCGACGAGGTCCACCGCGCTGGCGCCGCGAGCTACCGCACGCTGATTGATCACCTTGAGCCGGCCTTCCTTCTCGGGATGACAGCAACTCCGGAGCGCACGGATGAGTTCAACGTGTTTGAGCTGTTCGATTTCAACGTGCCCTACGAAATCCGTTTGCAGAAGGCTCTCGAGGCAGACATGCTGGCGCCGTTCCATTACTACGGCGTCACGGATTACATAAAGTCCAACGGCGAAGTCATCGATCAGGTAGCGGACCTCAGCCGGTTGGTCGCGTCTGAGCGCGTCGACCATCTCGTGTCGACCATCGAAAAGTATGGCCATGCCGGTGTGCCGGTCAAAGGGTTGATCTTTTGCAGCAAGAATGCCGAAGCAGCTGAGCTCTGTGAGATTCTCAACCAGCGGGATGTCCACGGGCAACGACTTCGAACACGCGCACTGAGCGGAAAACACTCGGTCGAGGAGCGCGAGCAGGCGGTGCAGATGCTGGAGCGCGGTGAACTCGACTACATCGCGACTGTCGATATATTCAACGAAGGCATCGACATACCCTCGGTCAATCAAGTGGTTATGCTCCGACAGACGTTATCGAGCATCGTCTTCACGCAGCAGTTGGGGCGTGGACTGCGAAAAGCTGCGGGCAAAGACCACCTGGTGGTGATCGACTTCATAGGAAACTACGACAACAACTACCTGATCCCAATTGCGCTTTTCGGTGACAGCACCCTCAACAAGGATTCGATCCGCAAGAAGATCATCGATGCGCAAGAAGCTGGGGCGATAGCTGGTCTTTCAAGCGTCAATTTTGACGCGATTTCGCGAGAGAAGATCTTCGCTTCCCTCGCGACTACAACTCTCGACAGCATGTCAAACCTCAAGAGGGCCTTCGTCGACCTGAAGAACCGCCTCGGTCGATCACCCCTACTCATGGACTTCGCCCGCTTCGATACCGTCGACCCGACGGTCATCGCGACCAAGCAGAAGAACTACTGGAGATTCCTAAACAAGGTCGGGGCAACGGATGCCTCGGCCGGAGAGTTCGAAGACGCTGTCCTGACGTTCCTCTCCGGAGAACTACTTAACGGAAAGCGGCCCCACGAGCTGCTCCTTCTCGACAAGCTACTAACGCATCCTGGTGAACTGACGGTCGAGGACTATCAAACTGCGCTTGAGGTGAGCGAGCTGGCTGGCGATCAGGCGACGCTCAATTCCGTCCTTGCCGTCCTGAGCCTGACTTTCTTTACCGAAGCCGAAGCAGCCAAGTACGGTGCCGCTCCGATAGTTTCTCTTAACGGAGGGACCTACCGGCTCAGCGAGAAATTCGCGGCTGCATGGGGCACGGAGCCGCTCTTCCGAATGCACGTTCGGGATGTCGTTGATGCGGGTTTGTACCTCGCGCGCCACCGGTACAAGTGGACTGGGCAGCTTCAAGTGGGTCAACGGTACTCTCGCAAAGACGTCTGTCGTTTGCTCAATTGGCAGTCAAACCAGCAGAGCACCATCTATGGGTACAAAGTCGACTACTTCTCTAACAGTTGCCCGATTTTTGTGACGTACCACAAGGGGTCAGACGTGTCCGAGAGCACGAAGTATGAAGATGAGTTCCTCAATTCATCAACCCTGACGTGGTACACCCGTAGCAGACGAACACTCGCCAGTGGAGAGGTGAAGGCCATTGTTGAGAATCAGCTCCCGCTGCACGTGTTCGCAAAGAAGGACGATGCAGAAGGCACTGAGTTCTACTATCTCGGCAGAGCCAAGTCTCAGGATGCTCGCCAGACGAGAATGTCCGGAGAGAGCGGGCATGACGTTGTCTCCATAACCCTTGGCCTGGCCAGCCCAATCGAGTCGAGTCTCTACGAGTACTTTGCGGCGTCGGTGGCGTCGGTGGCGTCGGTGTCAGCGGTTTAGGGGACGGTTCCCAGGAGCAAGACGTCAGGTCGGGAAACTTATTAATGCTGTTCGCGTTACCCCTGACATGAAGTCCATTGTGTACAGCCAGACCGGTGACCCGTCCGTGCTCCAGCTCGTCGATCGACCGGTGACCGAACCCGGAGCCGGCGAGGTGCGGGTTCGGATCGTGGTCAGCGGCGTGAACCCCACCGACTGGAAATCACGGCGCGGCTCGGCACCGGGCCAGGCGCTGGCGTTCGACGACGTCGTACCCGGCCAGGATGGCGCAGGGATCGTGGAGGCGGTCGGCGCCGGGGTGCAGCACGTCGGCGTGGGCGACCGGGTGTGGCTGGCGCTCGCTGCGTACCAGCGCGCAAATAGCGGCTCGGCGCAGGAGCACGCGGTGCTGCCCGCGGAGCGCGTCTTCTTGCTGCCGGAGAATGCGAGCTTCGACCAGGGCGCGAGCCTTGGGGTACCGGCGATCACGGCGTACCGCGCGTTGACGGTGGCCGAAGACGGACCGCGGCGGCTGCACCCGGGTGCCCTCGCCGGCAAGGTGGTGCTCGTGGCCGGCGGAGCTGGTGCGGTCGGGCACGCGACGATCCAGCTGGCCCGGTGGGCGGGGGCATCCGTTGTCACGACCGTGAGCGGTCCGGCGAAGGCGGCGCTCGCCACGGCGGCCGGCGCGCAGCACGTGCTCACCTACACCGACCCGGATGTCGTCGCCCAGATCCGGGCGATCGCGCCGGAGGGGGTGGACCTGATCGTGGAGGTCGCGCCGGCCCAGAATGCGCGGCTGGACCTGGCCGTCATCCGTAATCGGGGGTCGATCGCGGTCTATGCCAACAACGGTGGCGACCAGGTGACGCTCGACGTGCGCCAGCACTTCAGCCTCAACGTGCGCTACCAGTTCGTGCTGCTCTACACGGTGGGTGCCGACGTGATTCGGGCGGCGGCCGAGGACATCACCGCGGCCCTCGTCGATGGCGCACTGACTGTGGGGGAGGCGGCGGGGCTGCCCCTGCACCGCACCGACCTCGCGCACACGGCGGATGCCCATGCCCTGGTCGAGAGCGGCGTTGTCGGGAAGGTGCTGATCGACGTCTCGGCGGGCCGGTAAGAACATGCGCGCCGGGCTTACACAAGATGGAATGTGCGAGCCCGGCCGGTTGTCAGTAGCTGCCAGCGCCTTCGGCCGAAGACGCACCGGAGAGCAGTGCCGCGCTGCCCGAGACACCAAGCCGGGTCGCGCCGGCTTCGATCATGGCCAGGGCATCGTCGAAGCTGCGTACCCCGCCCGAGGCCTTGACTTCGGCTCGGTCGCCCACGGTCTGCTTCATCAGGCGCACCGCGTGCACGGTCGCTCCGCCGGCGGGGTGGAAACCAGTGGAGGTCTTGACGAAGTCGGCTCCCGCGGCGACGGATGCCTGGCACGCGCCGACGATCTCGGCATCGGTCAGCGCAGCGGATTCGATGATCACCTTGAGTACCTTCGGTGCCGGAACGCTCGCGCGCACGGCCGCGATGTCAGCCTGCACGTCTTCAAAACGGCCGGCCTTGACGGCACCGATGTCGATGACCATGTCGATCTCGTCGGCTCCTTGCTCGATGGCGAGGGCGGCCTCGGCGGCCTTGATGGCGGAGTGGTGCTTGCCGCTGGGGAAACCGCAGACGACCGCGACCTTGAGGTCGGTGCCGGCGAGGATGCTGAGCGGCAGCATCGACGGGGACACACAGATCGAGTAGGTGCCGAGCCTGACGGCCTCCGCGATGAGTGCGGTCACGTCTGCTGCCGTGGCCTCGGGCTTCAGGAGGGTGTGATCGATGTGCTGGGCGACCATGGCGGCGCTGAGGGGGACGGTGGGGGTCGAAATCATGGTGTGTCCTTAGTTGGTGACGGGTGCGGGTTCGGGTTCGCCTCGGCGCTCCAGGACCACGACGAAGACGCGGTAGAGCACCAGGCCGAGGGCGGCGACCGCCGCGAGAATCAGTAACACCGTTCCGTAAGAGGCCGCCGAGTCGGTGCCGGCGATGCCCCCGAGCAGGTTGGGCTTCAGGTCCATCAGGGTTGCGGTGTAGGCGATGCCGATCGGCACTGCCATGTTGATGGTGAGGTTGTAGAAGCCGATGGCGATACCGGATTTCTCGACCGGCACCCGCCCAATGGCGGTCGATACGAGGGGGCCGTACATCAACGCGAAGCCCATGCCGAACAAGACCATCGAGATCACGAAGATCCCGATCCACTTGTCCACCACCAGAGCCGGGATCAGCATCGAGGCGGTGATCACGATCAACGCCGTGGTGATGGCCTGCTTGGATGTGAGGAACCGGGCGATTTTGCCGGTGGCCGAGCCGACGATCACAGCGGCGATGTAGCCGGGGATCAGCAGCAGGGAGACCCCACCCAGGTTGTAGCCGTAGATGTCGGATACCAGGAAAGGGAAGAGGAAGGTGTAGCCGAGCTGGACCGAGTAGATGACGAATACCACGATGATCATCAGCGAGTATTGAGCGTTGGCGAAGAACGCGATGGTGATCACGGCGTTGTCGTTGGTTCGGATGTGCCAGATGAACAGGATCAGCCCCGCGACGACTGGCACCAGGTACCAGGGGTTGAAGTTCTGCATGAACAGGATGATGCCGGTGGCGAACACCGCGATCAGGAAAAGCCCGAGCACGTCCACGTGGCTGTCGTTCGTTTCCTCTGCAGCAACCGTGCGGAGCACGAGCGGGATGGTCAGCAGGGAAAGCAACGTGACCAGGAAGAAGGCCGCCCAGCCGATGTAGGTGGCGATGAAGCCGCTGCCGACGGTGCCGATCAGTAGCGACAGTTGGAAGGCTGCGGTGCTGAAGCCCAGGTACTTCTTCTGCTCGTCGCCCCTGAAGTGCTTGGTGACGTAGATCACGTAAAGGGTCTCGGCGGCCGCCAGACCGGCGGTCTGGATCAGCCGGCCGATTAGGACCAGCCAGAAGTTGGCCTGGAAGATGAAGCCGACGATCGACCCGATCGTCATCACGAGGATCGCGAAAATGATGAGTTTCCGGATACTGATCGAGTCGGCCAGCGCGGCGTACACCACGGCACCGATACCGATCAGGATGCCGGTCAGCGTGGCTTGCAGGCTGACAGTGTTGACGGGCAGGTTGAGATCCAGCGCCAGCGCCGGCGACATGAACTTGAAGCCATTGTCCAGCACCAGCGAAAACACGAAGAGGAACAGCAGGATGGGGACGGCCCGGGTCGGGTTGAAGACCGGAGTTGGACGCTTGGCGTGAGTCGCGTTGCTCATCAGATCAGTTCCAGCGCGATCTCGATCATTCCTGTGAAGGCGGTCTGCCGTTCCTCGGGGGTGGTCTTGGCGTTGGTGACGAGCTGGTCGCTAACAGTGAAGATGCCAAGCGCATCGACGCCCCCGGCCGCGGCGTTGGCGAACAGACCTGCCGACTCCATCTCGGCGGCCAAGATGCCCATCTTCATCCACTTCCCCATGGCGTCTGGATCGGCGCCGTAGAACAGGTCGGACGAGAGCACATTGCCCACGTGGGTGCGTTGACCGCGCTCGTCGGCGATCCGTTTGGCGTGCTCGAGCAGCCTGTACGACGACAGCGGCGCCCATGAACCGGGCAGGTTGAACTGGTGCAGGTAGTTGGAGTCGGTCGACGCGCCCTGGGCGATAACTACGTCGTAGAGCTCCATGTTCTTCTGCATGGCGCCGCAGGTGCCCACCCGGATCAGGTTCTTGACCCCGAAAAAGTGGATCAGCTCATAGCTATAGAGCGAGATGGAGGGGATGCCCATACCCGTGCCCATTACGGACACGGGACGCCCCCGGTAAGTGCCCGTAAAACCCAACATGTTACGAACCTCGTTGAAGCATCGGATGTCGTCGAAGTAGGTCTCGGCGATGAATTTCGCTCGCAGCGGGTCCCCCGGAAGGAGGATCGTCTCGGCGATGTCCACCCCTTTCGGATCAATGTGCGGCGTGCTGTTCGTGGGGGGATGCAGACCCTTCATCGTTGACGGTGATCCGACCCTCGTGGTGGTTGAACTCATGTTGACCCCTTCGTCTGAATAGTATGAAGTTATACCTCTCAGGTAGCATATCAAATGTGATACGTTCGGGGTGACAAGGAGGTCTCGTGACGACCCGTTTGGAACCGCACCCGTTCTTTCACCAGCAGCTCTACCTCACCGTCGGCCAGCCGATTCGAGTCGCCGTCTACACGCGGCTCGCAGATGGAATCCGCTCTGGTGTGTTCCGGCTCGGCGAAATGCTGCCGAGGGAAACAGAGCTCTCGGCAATGCTCGGCGTCAGCCGCACACCCGTACGCGAGGCGCTGATGCTCCTCGAAGAAGACGGGTTACTGGTCACCCGTCGCGGAGTTGGACGATTCGTAACGGACTTCATCCCGCACGGAGGACTGGAGCAGCTGCGGCCATTTGAGGTCGCCTTAGCCGACCCGAACATGACGTTGACTGTCCAGCCGGTGCGCTTCGAGTTGGAAGGGGTTACAGACTTCGTGTCCCACCGGCTCTCGCTCGACCCGGCTGCCAACGCCTGGATCCGCGAGAGCGTCTTGCTGCAGGATGGCGTTCCCGTTGCCACTGTTCAAGAGCATCTCCCCGCTGGGCGCTACCTCAGTGATGTGAGCGCGCGAATCGCATCCGAACTCTCGGAGATCGCCGCCGAACCACGGACACTCCTCGCATCCATGCAGGCAAACGGCCACGTCTTCACAAACAGCGTGTGCCAGATCGTCGCAACCGACGCTGGCCCCACGCGAGCGAAACTGCTGAACATAGGGCCGTCAGCGGCGGTCCTCATCCTCACCCAGACAGCGGAGCACGGCGGAGTTCCGATCTACGCCGCAAAATGTGTCGTCGCGCCCGGCCACGGGTCACTGTCGGTGAGGCAACACAACCCGAACTAGGGGTGCTTTTCGGCGGGGGGTCAGGCTGAATGTGGGCGACCCTGTCGGCGGCCACGTCGGCCCGTTGTCGAGCGCATGCAGTGCGAACGCGCGCGGAATGATGCGACGGTTCTAGGCGAGCAGACCTGTCCGCCCAATCGAGTTCGGCGAGGCCGGCACGGACGCCTATTAGGTGCCGGTCGGGACGGCGTGCGTGCTGCCGCTGAGCGGTGCGGCGCTGCCGGAGACGCCGAGGCGACTCGCGCCCGCAGCGATCATGGCGCGGGCATCATCGAAGCTGCGCACGCTGATGACCTTGAGCACCTTCGGTGCGGGGGTGCTCGCACGCACGGCCGCGATGTCGGCCTGCACGTCGTCGACGCGGCCGGCCTCGGCTGCACCGATATCGATGACCATGTCGATCTCGTCGGAGCCCTGCTCGATGGCGAGCGCGGCCTCGGCGGCCTTGACGGAGCTGTGGTGCTTGCCGCTGGGGAAGCCGCAGACGACCGCGACCTTGAGGTCGGCGCCGGCGGGGATCAAGAGCGGCAGCATCGACGGTGATACGCAGACGGAGTAGGTGCTGAGCTCGATCGCGTCGGCGATGAGGGCCGTCAACTCTGCGGCGGTGGCCTCGGGCGTGAGCAGGGTGTGGTCGATCTGGCGGGCGACGCTTGTGGCGTCGGGGCGAGAGTGATCATGAGGTGCGTTCTTCGTTGGTGAGGGGTTTGGAGGTGCCTTGCGGCGTGCCGGGGTGCGCGCCGAGGGTGGCGTGCGCGGCGGCGATGACCGCGTCGAGGTGGATGCCGCGGCGGCGGAGAACCTGAGGGCCGCTGCCCGACTCGCCGAACTCCTCGATCGACACCACGCACCCGTCGAGGCCCACCCAGCGGTACCAGGCATCGCCGCGGCCAGCCTCGACGGCGACCCGGGCACGCAGTGCCACCGGCAGCACGACCTCGCGGTAGTCGGTACTTTGCTCCGCGAACCACTCGACACAGGGCATGGACACGACCCGGGCGCAGATGCCGTCCTCAGCCAAGCGTGCGGCGGCTTTGATCGCGAGGTGGACTTCACTGCCGGTGGCGAGGATGGCCAGGTCGTTCCCATCGCCGTGCTGCCAGCGCACGTAACCGCCGGCCGTGACCCCCGCGGGGGTGGTGTCGTGACTCTCGAGCACGGGCAGGTCCTGCCGGCTGAGGACGAGGGCGACCGGCCGGTCGGGGGAGGCGAGGATGCGACGCCAGGCGGCGACGACCTCAATGGAGTCGGCGGGGCGCACCACGTCGAGGCTCGGAACGGTGCGGAGCGACGCGATCTGCTCGACGGGCTGGTGGGTGGGGCCGTCTTCGCCGACGGCGACGGAGTCGTGGGTGAAGACGTACACCGCGCCGAGGCCCATCAGGGCGCCGAGACGGATGCTCGGGCGCATGTAGTCGCTGAAGACCAGGTAGGTGGAGGCGAACGGGCGCCACGGGCCCTGCAGGGCGATGCCATTGAGGATGGCCGCCATGGCATGTTCGCGGATGCCGAACCGGATGAACTCGCCGGCCGAGTTGGTTGCGGAGAAACGGTCGCCGTCGACCTCTACGGTGGTGGAGCCGGCGAGATCTGCGGAGCCGCCCCACAGGGGAACTGCGCCCTGCAGGGCGCGGAGCACGGCGCCGTTGGTCTTGCGGGTGGCGATCAGGTCGCCGGGGCTGCCGACCTTGACCGAGTCGAGAGCAGACGTGTCGAACTCGCCGCCGCGGAAGGCAATCCAGCGCGCTGCCCCCTCGGGGTCGAGGGTGCTCCAGGAGGCCAGGTCGGCCTCCCATTCGCGGTGCAGTTCGTCGCCGCGGGTGAGCGCCCCGCGGGTGTGTTCGAGGGTCTCGGGGGCGACGAGGCCCTGCAGGGTGGCATCGGGGGCGAAGCCCAGTGTCGTCTTCACCGCGGCGAGCTCGTCGGCGCCGAAGCCGCCCGCGTGCGCGGCCGACCTGCCGCCGAACTTTGCGGAGGGGGCACCGATGACCGTGCGGAGAGCAACCAGGGTGGGGCGGCCGGTGCGTTCCGCCGCCGCGCGGAGGGTGGCCTCGAGGGCATCAAGGTCGTTGGGGGTGTCGATCTCGAGCACGCGCCATCCGTAGGCCCGGTACCGGGCGCGCACGTCTTCCGTGAAGGTGTCGGCGGTGCTGGAGTCGATGGTGATGCCGTTGTCGTCCCAGATGAGAACCAGGTTGTCGAGACCGAGCGTGCCGGCCAGGCTCGACGCCTCACCGGAGACGCCCTCCTGCAGGCATCCGTCGCCCGCCAGCACCCAGGTGGTGTGGTCGAGCAGGGTGGAGCCGGGGGTGAACACGGCGCTCTCGTGCCGGGCGGCCATGGCCATGCCCACGGCGGAGGCGACGCCCTGGCCGAGCGGTCCGGTGCTCATCTCCACGCCGACGGTGTGGTGCACCTCGGGGTGTCCGGGCGTCTTGGAGCCGAGGGAGCGGCTCTTGGCGAGGTCGTCGAGGGTGAGGCCGTAGCCGGTGAAGAACAGCTGGGTGTAGAGCAGAAGGCTGGCATGACCGGCGGAAAGAACGAAGCGGTCGCGGGCGGGCCAGTCGGGGTGGGCGGGGGAGTGACGCAGAACTCGGGAGAACAAGACGTGGGACAATGGCGCCAATGCCATGGCGGTGCCGCCGTGTCCATGTCCTTTGGCCTGCACGATGTGGGCGGCCAGGGCCTGGGCACTCGCGACAGCGCGGGTGTCGAGCTCGGGCTGCGTCGTCGTTGACGTGGGATTTGTTGATTCGGTAGCCATGGAAGACACTTTGGTATACAAATGTACTTAAGTCAATAACGGATCCGGCGAGTGTGAAGTGCACCCGCGGATGCGTCGGAGGGGTAAGGATTCGATGGCTCACACTTTATCTACGGGTTCGGGCGTGGTGCTCGGTCTGATCCGGTCCGGCCTCGCCACCACCCGCAGCGGCCTCATCGACCAGCTCGGCTGGTCGCGGATCACCCTGGCGCGGCGCCTGGACGAACTGCTGCTCGCGTCGATCGTGGTGAGTGTGGGGCAACTCGATTCCCGCGGCGGCCGCCCGCCCGAGGAGTTCGCGGTCAATCCGCACGCCGGCCTGCTGTTCGCCGTGGACATTGGTGGATCGCACACCCGGCTGGCCATCACCGACCTGGTCTCCACCATCCTCAGCGAGGATGAAGCCGACATCGGGCTGAGCGAGGGGCCGGCCGAGATCTTCGAATGGGCCGGCCAGGTCTTCGACCACATGCTCGATCGGCTCGGCAAGACCCGCGCCGACGTGGTGGGGATCGGCGTGGGCGTGCCCGGCCCGGTCGATTTTGTGACCGGGCGGCTCGCCACCGGGCAGGTGGACGCGCAGTGGGACGGCGTTTTGGTGAAGGACTACTTCGCCGGCCGCTTTGACAATGCCGTATTCGCCGTGGACCGGGACGTGAACATCATGGCGCTCGCCGAGGCGCGGCGAGGCTGGAGCGAATACCGAGACGTGGCGGTTCTCAAAGCCGGCATCGGGGTCGGTTTGGCGTTTGTGCTCGACGGCTCGATCTACCACGGCTCCCGAGGAGGCGCGGGCGATCTCAGCCCGGTGCGCTCCGGCGGAGCCCGCACCGAACGGCTCGAGACGAGCGCCAGCGGTGCGGTGATCCGCCGCGAGCTGCAGCGCCGGGGCTACCGGGTGCGTACCAGCAACGACATCGTCGGCCTCGCCAACCAGGGCGACCCCGAGGTGCGGCGGCTGCTCAGCGAGACCGGCACCGCCATCGGGCAGAGCCTGGCGCACGTGGTGGGTCTGCTCAACCCGCAGGCCGTGGTGGTCGGCGGCAACCTCGCCCAGGCTGGCGAGCCCTTCCTCGGCGCCATCCGCGACGCTATCTTCGCCGGCGCCCGGGACTTCGCCCTGCAGGGGCTGGTGGTGGAGAAATCCCGGCTCGGCCACATCGCCGGCATCACGGGAGCCTCGCTCATCGCCCAGGACGCACTCTTCGAGGCCGACCGCATCAGCCGGTTAACCCGTGGCGCCCTGCCCGGTCTCTCCCCGCTCGTTCCGTCGATCTAACTCGCGCTGGAGCCTCGGCAGTTCCCACACTGGCCGCGCCCGCCATTCGTTGCCCACGACGCTATTTGGCGACGCTAGAGAGTCAATTTCAAAAACTTTAGTACATTTATAGACAAAAGGTCGCTCAAGCTTGTACACTCATCCCAATCGCCCTCGCAATCAGGGGTGGATCGAATCCAAACAACGGAGTTCATTCGTGGCACTCAACCTCGCCGAAGCACTGTCGTCCATCGTGACCCAGGCGGATGCAGCCGACTGGCGTGCCGCGATCCGTCTCGCCGGCGACGGCCTCGTGTTGGGTGGAGCAACCACGGATGCTTACACCGACGAGATGATCGACGCTGTCGAAAAGCACGGCCCCTACATCGTCATCGCCCCGGGCATCGCCCTGGCGCACTCCCGGCCGTCTCCGGCGGTTCTCACCGGCGGACTCAGCTGGGTGAGCCTGGCCACGCCCGTCAAATTCGGCAACAAGGCCAACGACCCCGTCAACCTCGTGATCGGGCTCGCCGCCGTCGACCACGACGCTCACCTCGCCGTGATGCGCGCACTGGCCGGTGTTCTCTCCGACAGCTCGGCCATGGATCGCCTCACTTCGGCCACCAGTCCGGCCGACGTTCGCGCCGTGCTCGGCGGGTTCGCCGCAGTCGCGTAATGCGCGGCACACGCATCCACCCCACTCTTCTACTCTCTGATCTCACCCAATCGAAAGGCACCCCATGAAGATCGTCGCCGTCTGTGGAATGGGCATCGGTACGTCCGTGCTCCTGAAAATGAACGCCGAGAAGGTTCTCGCGAAGCTTGGTATCGATGCGGATGTCGAGGCCGCCGATATGGGCGTGGCTCGCGGTGCCGCTCAGACGGCCGAGATCGTGCTCACCTCGGCGGAGCTGGCCGAAGAACTCGGCGATGTTCCCGCCGAGGTCATCGTCATCAACAACTTCTTCGATCTCGAGGAGATCACTGAGAAGCTCACCGCCGCCGTCGAGTAACCCCTCTCAC
This sequence comes from Cryobacterium sp. Sr3, assembly GCF_004402835.1. Classification (NCBI taxonomy): domain Bacteria; kingdom Bacillati; phylum Actinomycetota; class Actinomycetes; order Micrococcales; family Microbacteriaceae; genus Cryobacterium; species Cryobacterium sp. Sr3. The sequence continues at coordinate 47,145 of NZ_SOFA01000043.1, forward strand.
CTTCCCTTCTCACAGAATATGGAGCTCCCACAATGGAGTGGCTCGTCGTCGTACTGAACTTCATCGGACAGCAGATTCTCAATGTGCCGGCTTATCTGATCGGCATCATCACCGCCATCGGCCTCATGGCGCTCAAGCGCAACTCCGGGCAGGTGATCGGCGGTGCTCTCAAGGCGGCGCTCGGCTTCCTGATCCTCGGTGCCGGAGCCAACGTGGTGGTGGGCTCCCTCGACCCGCTGGGCAGACTGATCCTCGCGGTGACCGGTGCCCAGGGCGTCATCCCCACCAACGAGGTCATCACCGCCATCGCGCAGGAGGAGTTCGGCGCCCAGAGCGCCTACGTGCTCACCCTCGGGTTCCTGGTGATGCTCGCCCTGGCCCGCTTCACGCCCCTCAAGTACGTGTTCCTCACCGGTCACCACATGGTTTTCATGGCCACGATGCTCACCGTGGTGCTCTCCGTCGGTTTCGGTGATGGCGCCAACTGGCTCGTGGTCATTATCGGCGCTCTGCTGCTCGGCGTGATCATGGTGGTCATGCCCGCGTTCGTGCACCCGTGGACCAAGAAGATCACCGGCAACGACACCATCGCGATCGGCCACTTCGGTACCCTGGGCTACATCGCCGCCGGTGCGGCCGGCCAGGCCGTGGGACGTCGCAGCAAGTCGACCGAAGACGTCAATTTCCCGCAGGGCCTTAAGTTCCTGCGCGACTCGATGGTCGCCACCGCGCTGTCGATGGTGCTCATCTACCTGGTCTTCGCCATCTGGGGCCTCATCGCCCTTCCCATGCAGGAGGCACTCGACATCTTCGGCTCCGCCGACGCCGGCGCGTTCATCATGGCGGCCTTTGCACAGGCCCTGCAGTTCGGTGTGGGTGTCGCAGTCATCCTCTACGGTGTGCGCACGGTACTCGGCGAGCTGGTTCCCGCGTTCCAGGGTATCGCCGAGAAGGTTGTGCCCGGTGCGCGTCCCGCGCTGGACATCCCGATCGTGTTCCCGTTCGGCGCCAACGCAGTGCTCATCGGCTTCTTGAGCTCATTCGCCGGTGGCCTCATCGCGCTGGGTGTGCTGGCAATCTGGCTGAACCCGATGTTCGGGCTCGCGCTGATCCTGCCCGGTATGGTGCCGCACTTCTTCACCGGAGGTGGAGCTGGTGTTTACGGCAACGCCACCGGCGGTCGCCTCGGCGCGATGATCGGTGGATTCGTCAACGGCGTGATCATCACCATCCTGCCCGCCATCCTGCTACTGGTTCTCGGCGACTTCGGCTTCGCCAACAGCACCTTCGGTGACGCTGATTTCGGCTGGTTCGGCACCCTCGTGGGTGTCAGCGTCGGCGTAGGTGGCGGACTCGGGGTCATCCTCGCGATCCTCATCGCCGTGGTGCTGGTCAGCGTCGCGATCGTCTACCAGATCCGTGTTGTCGACAAGGGCTGGGTGCCCGGGGCCAAGCGCGACGTCTGGATCGCGGAGGAGAAGGCGGCCGAGAAGGCCGTTCTCGACGCCGAGAAGGCTCGTCGCAAGGCGGAGAAGGAAGCGGCGGCCGAGGCCGTTTAGTTTCACCGGCTCTACGTTTCGCCAGAGGGCGGCCCCGCGGTGCGGGGTCGCCCTCATCGTGTGTGGGGGCTGCTTCGCGGCTGACGCCCCAGTCATCAGCAGTGAGATTCGCTCGTTGGCCCGGCATGGTGAGCAATTGCAGGAGGGTCTAGACCGTGGGGCCGTCTGGGGCGCAGAGAGGAACTTTCCACCCCCGTCAGCGTTACCTCCGACCTGAAGCGAATTGTGTACAGCAAGAGCGGTGAACAGTCCGTTCTTCAGTTTGTCGATCTGCTGCTGACCGACCCCGGAGCAAGGATCGTGGAGGCGGCCGGCGACGGCGCGCAGCACGTGCGGGTGGGCGAACTGGTGTGGTTGGCGGTCGCCGCGTACCAGCGGGCACAGCGGTACGGCCCAGGAGTGCTCGATGCTTCCCGCCGAGCGCGTCTTCCCACTGCCGGCGAAGGCCAGCTTCGACCAGGGCGAGCCTCGGCGTGCGCATTGGATAGGAATGCAAAGCGTTGTCGGGTCTATTGGGCTTGAGGCTGAGGCTGAGGCTGGACGCAATTTCAGGACGGATGTATCATTTTGTAAACATGTCTTACTTTGGAAGGTGGCAGCGTGACGATCTCAATCCGTCTCACCCCCGAGGAAGAGGAGCGGCTGGAGGAGCTGTCCAGGCGCACGGGGCGTTCGAAGAGCTTCTACGTTCGAGCTGCCCTCCGCGAGCACTTGACCGATCTGGAGGACGCCTTTGCGGCCGACGAATCGCTGAACGCTTTTGAAGCCGCAGGCCGCCGCTCCCGGCCGCTCTCGGCGCTGAAAGCCGAGTCTGAGCTGTGATCGCCCGGTGGCGCGTTGAGACCACCGAGCAGTTCGATTGCCAATTCAGGAAGCTGGACCGCGCTGTGCAGCGACGAGTCCTGTCATACCTCGAGGACGTCGAACGTCTCGACGATCCTCGCCAACGCGGGAAGGGTTTGACCGCAAACCACTCCGGCGTGTGGCGATACCGAGTAGGGGACTACCGCGTCCTCGTTCAGATCATGGACGAGACTCTGGTCTTCCTGGCCGTAAACGTCGACCACCGCAAAAACGCATACTGAACCAACCGTGGGCGGGGTTCGGGATCGCATCAAATTTGTCTGCGGTGATTCAAAAAAGCGTGGGGCGTGGTTGCGATCAACTCGTTCGCACGGCCTCCAGCTTTAGTCTCGGCATGAGTGCGTCCACCCGGATTCTTGAGGCTCGGTTACGGGCCAATCTCTCGCAGAGCCAGCTGGCCCTTCGTGCCAGAGTTCCGCAGCCCAACCGCTCCGCCTACGAGGTTGGTCGGGTGCAGCCGCGGCCGGAAACTCTCGCTCGCATCCTGGCTGCCGCCGTTGAGCGGCCGTCTCTCGTGCTGGCGCGCGAGCGGCGCCGTGTGCTCGAACTGGCCGGCCACCGCGGTGCCGGCGCCGTGCGAGTCTTCGGCAGCATCGCCCAGGGCACGGATGCCGCCGGCAGCGACATCGACCTTCTCGTCACCTTCGCCCCCGACGCTTCCCTTCTCGATGCGGCCGGGCTCGTACTCGGTTATCGGGTGCGGGTGGGTGACTACCGGATCATCTACATCATTCGCAACGACATCCTCGTGGTGGTCGTGGTCACCGTCGGCCATCGTCGGGACGTGTATGAGTAACGCGTGATCACTTTCCGCTGCCGGTGCAGCTGGGGATTGGGTAGGTCACGCAGACGATCCCTGCGCCGCGATGCAGCCGACCCACACTTCGTCGCGAGCTCGGGTGATGCCCACGAACAGTTTGCGGCGGTCGCGCTCGTCGCGTTCGATCTGCGAATCGGTCCACCCCGCTCCAGTGACGCCCGGGAACATCAGGCGTTCGGTGATCCAGGGCAGCAGCACCTGCTTGAACTCGGGGTGCATGATGCCAACAACAACACTGAGGCGAAGACCGCCCGTGTCTCAGTGTGCCGGGCCACGTTCAGATGAGCGCTACCTGAGTCCCAGGTGTATGTTGCGTGCAACGATTCGGATGGGAGCTGTGATGATGCCGAGAGTGGGCGCAAGCGAACCGAGCAACACCGCCCTCTACGTCACGGGCGGTGTGCTCACTGTTGTCCTGGCCGCTCTGACGGTTCTGATCACAGTGCTTGCTCAGCAGCCTGTGGGTGTACCGGCCGAGATCGCGCTCACCGTCTGGATCCTCCTCGGACTATCAGCGCTCCTCGTCCTGCTCACGCTGGTGGCCTGGATTTCCCGAGTTATGGATGGCACGGCAAACCGTGGTGCGCTCAATCTTCCGAACGGCAGCATCAGCGCGGTGATTGCGCTCTTGCTTCTGCTCCTCTTCGCGTTTTCGTCGATCTACCTGTTCAGTCAGCTCAGCTTGCGCGAATCGCGGGGCGCGAAATCCACCGGAGTTTCGGAAAGCACACTCGCGGGCTTTCCGTCTGAACGCGTCATCAGCGTCAATGTTGCCGAGGCTGGCGCCGCCGACGGGACCGGGCGCACCTACGATGTGGTGCTGGCGCCGGCTTCTGGCGCAAGCACTGACTTCGCCGAGACGATCTTCGCCACACTGTCGACGGTCGTCATCGCAATCGTCGGCTTCTACTTCGGGCAGCGGGCCGCTACCTCGGGGGTTCAAGCCGTACAAGACCTACAGACAAACGCCGAGCTGACTCGTTCAAAGATTGAGCTAGAGCGGGAAATGCAGACGACACGGGTGCCGATTGCCGGAGCGGGAGCCGGCGTCGTAAAACCGGGTTCCGGACCCGTTTCGGACGGCCTGGCCACAGAGCGAACACCGGCGCCGCCGGAGAAACCAGGAGCTTGAATCGCATCTGACTGGAGTGGGATCGACATGACACATGACAGCATCCGCTTACCATCGGCCAGGGGGCCGCACGCCTCAGCCCGGACGTTCTTGGCGCTCGTACTTGCTGGCTTTCTCCTCACGGGCGCCAGTTGCGCTCGGAGTGGCACGAGCAGCCTGGATGATCTGGGGCGCATTCTCGGCCGATCTGCAAACGAGACCGAACTCATCGTAGGAGGCGGTTCTGCTGCCGCGGAGAAGAATGCCGCCCGTTGGCTCGAGCAGATCGAGGCCTATGGTGACAGCGATGTGCGAGCCGCCTGCAACCTTGCCCTGGCGATGTCTGGTTCCGGAACACCGAAGACTCAGGCCGATCTCAAGCAGCTATTGCAACTTACCTCCGCCATCACGAATCCCACGGCTGAAGTGACAAACCTGCGGGATACTACGGCGTCTGCATTGATCGAGGATTACCAATCGGCCTCCCTGGCCGCGGCAATAGTGGCGTTCGACGAGACCCTCTGCTGACCAGACGTGCTTGGTCGACTGAACGTCGACCAGGGTGGTCAGGGCCGGAATCCCAAAGTTCGTTCCTGGAATGACGGGTCCATGCGCTTCATCTGCGGATTGAGGGTGGAGGCATGCTGCCAGTCCTGGTCATTCTTTGCGAGCAGGTCCATCGCTCTCGCGAGCAATCGTGGTTCGATCGCGGTCTGAGCCCATCGTGTGCTCTTGCTCTACGTATGGTCGAAGGGCTATCTCGGGGAGGTCGGCCCTGCCGAGGCCGGGGCCGCGTGACGCGTTGGCATTAGTGCGCCTGGGCCTGCTTCGGGGAACGAGCGCCAAGTTAAACCCGGGACATTTCGGCATCAGCTGCGTGCGCAAGACGTCAACTGCGGCATCGCTTCCAACGGCGTCAGTACAGCCAGTTAACGCAAGGCGAACTTTCGTTCAGGTGGCCTGGGGCTGGATTTTCTGCGACTTAGTGTGAATGAACCGTTGCTAAAACTTGATTCGGTCGGTGAGTGGCCATCTGCCCTCTCGCGGCCCAGAAAAGGACTCACAATTGAACAAGCGCATTCTCACAGCGGCCACTCTTGCGGCCGTGCTTCTGGGCACCGTCGCGTTGGCGTCATGCAGCAGCACGGCAGGCGAGGCGTCGTCGGGGGAATCTTCCGGAACCCTCATCGTCTACACGAACAGCAATTCGGATGGGCGTGGGGAATGGGTGACCGCCAAGGCCGCCGAGGCCGGGATGAAGATCGAGATCGTGGGGCTGGGCGGGGCCGACCTCGCCAACCGCATCGTCGCCGAGAAGAATAACCCGGTGGGCGACGTCGTCTTCGGCCTGAACAATATGTTCTTCGAAACGCTGAAGGCAGAGGATGCCGTCACCGCCTACACGCCGGAGTGGTCGGGGGATGTCGACAAGAAAGCCGGTGACGCCAAGGACGGGGCGTTCTGGCCCCTCGTGGAACAGGCCATCGTCACCGTCTACGACACCAACACCGTGACGAGCGCAGACGCCCCGAAACAGGTCAGCGACCTGTGGGACGGCGCCGAATACCACGGCCGATACGAAGTGAACACCAGCCTCGGCCAGGCCACCCCGCAACTGGTTCTCGCCGGCATGCTCGCGCCCTATGCCGACGAGAAGGGCGACCTGGGCATCTCGGATGCCGGCTGGAAGCAGGTGCAGGACTACTACAAGCACGGTTCACCAGCGATCGAGGGCACCGACCTGTATGCGCGCCTGACCCGCGACGAGGTCGACTACGGCGTGCTCCCGAGCAGCGGAATCACCAGCCGCGACGCCGAATACGCCACCAAGACCGGCGTGATCAGCCCGGAAGACGGTGTCCCCTACGTCACCGAGCAGATCGCGGTCATCAACGGCACGCCGCGCCAGGACCAGGCCGAGAAGTTCATCGACTGGTTCGGCGGAGCCGAGGTGCAGGGCGAGTTCGCCGCCGAATTCGCGTCCTACCCGGTGAATGAGAAGGCTCGCGCCGAGGCGCTTCCGGAGGTCGTCGAACTGATCGAGTCCCTCCCCAAGCAGGACATCGACTGGTCGCTGACCCGCGAACGCATCTCCGAGTGGGTCGAGAAGACCGAGCTCGAGTACCTGCCCTAAGTCTCGGCCCGGGCACGAACAGTCATGATCAGATTCGAGAACGTCGAAGTGAGCTTCGGCGAGAAAATCGCCATCCCGGACCTGACCCTCGAGATCGAGCAGGGTGAGTTCTTCACCCTGCTCGGGCCCTCCGGGTGCGGCAAGACGACGGCCCTGCGCACGCTCGCCGGGTTCATCGAACCGTCCCGGGGTGAGATCTACATCGACGGGAAGGTGGCCACCCGGCTGCCGAGCGAAAAACGCAGCGTGGGCATGGTCTTCCAGAACTACGCGCTGTTCCCCAGCATGAGCGTGTGGGAGAACATCGCGTTCGGCCTGCGGGTGCGAAAGACCAGGAAGGCCGAGACGGCGCTGCTCGTCGACGAGATCGCCGCTCAGGTCGAGCTCAGCGAGGAGCAGCTCGCGAAGAACGTGTCCGAACTCTCCGGTGGCCAGCAGCAGCGGGTCGCCATCGCCCGGGCCCTCGTGCTCAAGCCGCGCATCCTGCTGCTCGACGAGCCCCTCTCCAATCTCGACGCCAAGCTGCGCGTGCAGCTGCGCGGACAGCTGAAGAACCTGCAGCGGGAACTCGGCATCACCACGGTGTACGTCACGCACGACCAGGAAGAGGCGCTCACCATGAGCGACCGGATTGCCGTGTTCAACCACGGTGTGGTCGAGCAGGTAGGCACCCCGGAGGAGATCTACAACCGCTCCGGCACCGAGTTCGTCTGTACCTTCGTCGGTGCGATGAACAAGCTCTCGGGCGACGTCGTGCACCAGCTGCGCCAGCGCGGTGGCACCGGTCTCGCACCAGCAAAAACGTCGTACCTGCGCCTGGAGAAGGTGTCGTTGCAGGCGCCCCCAGGCAACACGGATGCGATCCGGCTCGATGGCGTTGTCGCCGGCCGTTCCTACCACGGCTCGCACAGCACCTACACAATCGACAGTCATGGCAGCAGCATTCGTGCTCTGGTGCCCGAGGGCGGCGGATCTGCGCTCGAACCGGGTTCTGCGGCGCGACTGTATATCGACCCGTCGTCGATCCTGCAGTACTAAAGGAGAACATCCGTGCGCACTTCGTCGTGGGCTTCAATGTTCCGATCCCCGTTCGTCGTCATCATCACCCTGGTGACGCTGTGGTTCGTGGCGACGTTTTTGGTCTTCCCGAACGCCAACCTGCTCATCAGAACCTTCTTCCCGGAGGGTCAGTTCAGCTTTCGGGCCGTCGAGAAACTGGTCAGCTCCGAACGTGCGATGAACAGCCTCTGGCACAGCTTCGCGTTGGCCGCCACGCTGGCCGTCACGGTGAATGCCGTCGGCATCTTCATCGTTCTCGTCACCGACTATTTCAAGATCCGGGGCGCACGGATGCTGTGGCTCGGCTACGCCACCACCCTTATCTACGGGGGCATCGTGCTCGCCGCCGGCTACAACTTCATCTACGGCCGCTACGGATTCGTCACCAACGCCGTGCGCAACTGGTTTCCCGAGATCGACCCGAACTGGTTCTCCGGTTACTTCGCGGTCGTCGTCGTGATGACGCTGGCCACGACGACGAACCATATGCTTTTCCTGGGATCGTCGCTGGCGAAGATCGACTACCAGACCATCGAGGCGGCGCGCAATATGGGCGCGTCGACCATGGGCATCCTCTGGCGAATCGTCTTGCCCGCCCTGCGCCCGATGATCTTCGCCGTGACAATTCTCACCTTCCTGACCGGTCTCGGCGCACTGACAGCGCCGCTCGTGTTGGGCGGCACCGATTTCCAAACGATCGCCCCGATGATCCTCACCTTCTCCAAGAGCACCGGGTCGCGTGACCTCGCCGCGCTGCTCGCCGTGATCCTCGGCCTGGCGACCATCGTGCTTCTGGCAATGATGAACCGGGTCGAAAAGTCGGGGGTGTACTTCTCGGTGGCGAAGGTGGCGACCCCGCTGCAAAAACAGAGAATCCCGAACCCAGTGGCGAACGCTGCCGTGCACGTGGCCGCCTACGCTCTCTTTGTCGTCTACGCGACGCCGGTGCTGCTGATCGTGCTGTTTTCCTTCGTGCACTCGAGTGCCATTGTCACGGGGAGCATCAGCTGGAATTCGTTCACGCTCGACAACTACGCCACGGTCTTCGGCACGCCCGCGGTGCTCCGGCCGTTCGTGGTCAGCGTCGTCTACAGCGCGCTGGCGTCGGTGATCGTGGTCGGCGGGATGCTGTTCGTCTCACGGTTGCTGCAGAAGCACCGCAACCCGTTGACCGTCACGCTGGAGTACCTGCTGCACATCCCCTGGATCCTGCCGACGATTCTCATCGCCCTCGCCCTCGTCATGACGTTCGACCGCCCCAACGCGATGGTCGGCGGCCAGGTGCTCACAGGCACGACGAGTCTCCTGCTGATCGCCTACGTGATCGTGAAGATCCCGTTCACCCTGCGATTGCTCAAGGCGGCTTTCGCGTCGGTGCCGGAGTCGCTCGAGGATGCCGCCCGCATCCTCGGTGCCGGGTCGATGTTCACCCTTCGCACGGTGCTGGTTCCGCTGGTTCTCCCGACCGCGGCTGCGATCACGGCGCTCAACTTCAACAGCCTGCTCGACGACTATGACGCCGCGGTGTTCCTGTATCACCCGCTCTACCAACCCCTCGGTGTCGCGATCAAGGCCAGCACGGAGGGGGAGAACAACCTCGACTCCATGTCGATCACGTTCGTCTACACCGTGCTTCTCATGATCATCATGGGGTTCACCATGTACCTGGTCTACGGGCGAGGAGGCTCGTCGACGAAGCGCCATACGCGCCGCGCGCGCACTGTCGCGGCGAAGTAGTCGGGGCGGAGTCCTCCCTGCGGCTGAACATCAGCCCGAGCGGTCAGGCTCCACGTGCGGCAGGCCAAGCGCCTTGCCCGCGTGACCGAAGGTCGATCTGCGACCCGGAGTCAGACTGCCGACTCCACGGCATGCGTCACCGCGTCGAGCACGGCCCGCACGGCCGCCGGGTCGCCGAGGGTGCGGAAGTGCCCACCGACCCGGAGCTGGATGTTGCGGGCGCCGACGAGTTCACTGCCCTCGGGGACATGCGGGTCGACCACCTCGTAGATAGACGTGATGCGGTTGTTGCCCCGGTGGTCCAGGCCGAGGTCGTGCAGGGCCATGTTGGTGGGAGCGAAGGCACGGATGCTCGGCACGACCCAATAGCGCGCATAGCGGGAACCGCCGAAGGGAGCACTGATCGCGGTCATTCCGCTCACCCGGCGGCCCGGGTCATCCGTCGTCATGAGCAGTTTGCCGATCAGGCCGCCCTTGCTGTGCGCCACGATGACGACGCCGTTCAGGTTCTCCCGCTCGAGGTAGGCGGCCACGGTCGCGGCGGCATCCGCCAGAGAACGCCGGTTGCGGCCGAGCTTCGCCACCACATGCACCGGATGCCCGTGGCCGTGCAGTATCTCAATCAACGGTCGCATGAACTGCCAGGATTCATACACCCCGGGGATGATCACGATCGGGGCTTTGGTACCGGAGCGGAAGTCCGTGGGCCGGGCGCGGGAGAGGAACGCACGGGTCTGGCCGGTCGCCGCATAGACATAGTCGAGCAGCCACCACCAGGCCTCGCGCAGATGGCGACTCAGCAGACGGGGGTTCAGGAGACGGCGAATCATTGTGCCGGGTGCGCGACCGACGGAAGCCGCAGGGCGTGCCCCTCGATGATGGCGGCGGTTTGCACGGCGGCACTGTGGTGCACCAGGTGGCGGTGCCCCGCGACCTCGAACACATGCCCGTCCGGCGCGGCGGCGGCCAGCGATGCACACCAGGTGCTGCCCGAGACGGGGTCGTTGGTGCCTCGGATCACGAGGATGGGGGAGTGCACCTCGCCAAGGGCCAGGTCGGTGCGGTAGCCGAGCATGGGGACGAGCTCGGTGGAGAACCAGCGCGGGCCGCACTCGAGGTAGTCACGGAACACGATCAGATTGCCCGACGGCGACTCCTTGGCCACATCCCGGGTCAGGCCCAGCGCCTGTTGCACGGCTGTCGACCGGCGGGGATCGGTGACAGGGCCGATCAGAACCAGGTGGGAGACGGCATCGGGGCGTTGCCGGGCCACCTCGGTGACGAATTGGGCGCCCATCGAATGGCCGACCAGGACCGCCCGCGGCACCTCGAGTCGATCAAGTAGCCGGCCGAGCAGGGCGCCGTATTCTTCGACAGCGAGCGGCCGAACGGGCCGGCGGGTGCCGCCGAATCCGGGCAGATCGAGCGAATGGGTATGCCCGATGGCGGCCAGGCTCCTCTGCACCCGGCGGTAGTAGCGGTGCGACGCCCCGATGCCGTGGACCAGCAGGTAGGTCGGCGCGTCCGGCGAAGGCGAGGTGCTCTTCAGGGAGTGCACGGTGAATTGATGCCCATCAACCTCGATGCTGCGGCTACGGGCAGGAACAGCGGCTGCGCGCCATCGTTCGACACGCGCTCGGTCGGTGCTCGTCACGGGATTTCCTTCGGGTTCAGGTGCAAAAATCCTAGCCTCCGGCAGTGTCGGGTGGCCTGGGCGCTCACGGGCGCTGAGACATCCGTCACTGATAAGACGGATGCGGGCCGAATTCGTCGCGCCCGCGGCGCCGATGGGTCGGGCGCGCCCTGCCTGGCGCCCTGCCCGGCGCCCTGCAGCCCCGAGAGTCGCCGATTCTGCCGAGAATCGCCGCTGGAACGGCGACGCTCGGCGCAAACGGCGACTCTCGGCGGCTCTCGGCGACCCGCGCCATCCCGCAGGATAGAAGGCATGGCCCACCGTCAACGAAAACCCGCCGATTCTGACACCGCCCGTGACCGGGCGGACAAGACGTGTGCCTCGTGTGGGCGGCGCATCGAGTGGCGCATGAAGTGGGCCGACAACTGGGAGTCGGTGAAGTACTGCTCGACCACTTGCCGCGCACATGGGGTCACGGCGACCGACCTCAAGCTGGAAGAGGCTATCGCGACACTGCTCAGTGCGCGGGCGACGAATGCCACGATCTGCCCGTCCGAGGCGGCGAAAGTGGTCGGCGGTGACGGCTGGAACGACCTGATGGAGCCGGCCCGACGCGCCGCACGCCGCATGGTCGCCCGCGGTGACCTGCAGATCATGCAGGGCGGGGCCGTGGTCGATCCGTCGACGGCGAAGGGTCCGATCCGGTTGCGGCGGGTGCGGACATAGGCGCAGTACCCGCGCTCACCGAGTGCCGTGGCCCGAGACCCTTGCCCGCATTCTGGCGTCCGCCACCGCGCGGCCGTCGGTCGTGCTGCGGCGCGAGCGTGAGCAGGTGCTCAAACTGGCCGGTCGCCGCCGCACGGATTTCCCCCGGCTGCTGGTGCAGTCGGGGATTGCATAGGGCGAGCGGCGGTCGCCGCTCGTCACCTAACGGATTGGTTCACCCCGAGCCGATAATCGGCTCCGTGGTGCTCCTCGGGCAGACGGTCGCCGCGCCCGTGCAACTTGTTGCGTAGAGTGCCCTCGACGTACTCCTCCGGGTAGGCCCCGCGACGACGCAGCTCGGGAATCACGAACTCGACCACGTCTTCGAACGTTCCGGGTGTGATCGCGTAGGCGAGGTTGAACCCGTCAACATCGGTATCGGCGACCCACTCCTGCAGGTGATCGGCAACCTCTTCCGGTGAGCCGACGATGAACGGCCCCAGGCCGCCGATTGCGCCGAGCTTCGCGATGTCACGCACGGTCCACTCGGAGCCGTCATCATTCGCCGCCTGGAAATTTGCCACCGCCGACTGGATCGCGTTGCTCTTCACGTTGCCGATCGGCTCGTCGAGGTCATACCGGGAGAGATCGATGCCCATCCAGCCCGACATGAACACCAGGGCGCCTTCTTCGCTCGCGTAGGAGAGGTAGTCCTGATGTTTTGCGTGCGCCTTCTCGCTGGTCTCGTCGGTGATGATTGTCAGCAGCGTGTAGATCTTCGCGGAGTACCGGTCTCGACCGGCCTGCTCGAGCGCATCCCGGATCTTGCTCACGGTCGCGGTGAGGCCGGACTTGGTCGAAGCGGCCACGAAGATCGCCTCGGCGTTGCCGGCGGCGAAGGCGATACCGCGCGGCGATGCCCCGGCCTGATAGATCACCGGCGTGCGCTGCAACGACGGCTCGGACAGGTGGATCCCCGGCACGGTGAAGTTCTTGCCGTAATGCCCGATCTCATGCACCTTGCTCGGATCGGTGAACACCCCGGTCTCCCGGTCGCGGATGACGGCATCGTCTTCCCACGAGCCCTCCCACAACTTGTACAGCACCTCGAGATATTCGTCGGCGACGTCGTAGCGGTCGTCATGCTCCAACTGGTCTTCATGCCCCATGTTGCGGGCGGCGCTCGGCAGATAACCGGTGACGACGTTCCAGCCGACGCGACCCTTCGTCAAATGGTCGAGCGTCGACATCCGTCGTGCGAACGGGTACGGATGCTCGTACGCTGTACCCGCGGTCACGCCGAACCCGAGGTTCTCGGTCACCGCCGCCATGGCGGAGACGAGCAGAATCGGGTCGTTCACGGGAACCTGGGCCCCGTGCCGGATCGCTGCTTCGTTCGAACCGCCATAGACGTCGTACGTTCCGAGCACATCGGCGATGAAAATGCCATCGAAAGTGCCTCGCTCGAGCAGCCTGGCCAGGTCGGTCCAATAGGAGAGGTCCTTGTATCGCCAGGACTGGTCAAGCGGATGCCGCCACATTCCTGAGGACTGGTGCGCGACGCAGTTCATGTCAAAAGCGTTGAAGCGAATTTGTCTGGGCATGCCACCCATCCTGCGGCGCGGTCGTTGACGGCGCCACAGCACTCGCCATTTGGCGTAACACACGGGGAGCGACGGGCTGAATCTCGCAGATCCGCCCGGAGCGGCGCGGTTTGAATCCCTCGCCGCGCACGAGACCGCCACGCTGCCGCCGACGCTGCTGGCCGCCTGGGTCGTACGGGCCACCGGCACGACGACCATATTCGCGCTGCTGTTGACCATCGTCTTCTCGGTCGCCCTTGTATCGGCTCCAGCAGTTCGGGCGCCATTCTCAGCGTGCTCGGCTGGCGCTAATTGTTCGACCTCGTGCTCCTGATCACCCTCAGCGTGCTCGTCGTGGGCGGCTTGGGGCTGAAGAACGTCACCACTACGCGCAAGACGCGGATCGACGTGGTCTTGGTCATCCTCTCGCCGCCCGGCTTCGGCAAGCTCGTCTACGGCCTCAGCAACCTGAATGCGGAATCCGGTGGCATCGGCTCGGTTGCGGGCTGGCTGCCGACCGCTCCGGGCCCATTCGTCTGCTGATCGTGGGCTCCAGCCGCGTTCCTGTGCGGCGCCGTGATCTCGCTGTTCGCGATCCCCGCGGCGTTCTTCATTCGCCGCGCGGCAGCTGCGCCGTTCCGCGCGTGGCACGCCATCGGCGCAGCGGCGCAGCACGCGCGCAGCGAGACCAGGGCCGCCGCGCGGGGCCCGCCGAATCCGGTGTCCCGGCCCGGCTACCCATGACTTTCACAGAATACTGAGCGTTTGTTCAGAAACATGAGACAGAGTATAAGTTTCGTCTGCGCCGTCCCCCGAAAGCGCAGGCCCGATGCTCAGTAAGTTGGCGCGCGCACGCGTGCGAGCTTGCGTAACACGGAAGTCAAGCGCACATACATGCCCGAAACACCCGAAGAAATCCGCATCCGATTCGCTGCCCAAAATAAGCGAAGCAACAGCATTCCCAGCAGCAACAGCACCACCGGCCCCACCAAGATCAACCGCCCGCACCGCATCGTGCTCATCGCCACCAGTGTGCTCGCCGTCACCGGCCTCGCAGTCGGCGCCGGCTTCGCCGGTCAGTCCGCCTCCGCCACCCAGGACCGTGTCTCGGCCACAACCGAACTCGCCGACAGCACCGGCCTGCACCGTGAACAGCTCGGCGCCTACCGCGCGGTCGCCAAGGCGCACGTCGACAACTCGGCATCCATCACCCTGAACGAGGCCAATCAGGTCATCGCCGCCACCCAGGACAAGGTGGATGCCTCCAGCCTCGCCGCGGTCGCCAGCTCGCTCGCCAGCTACGAGATCCTCCCTCTCGACGAGATCACCTCGCTGACCGCCCAGACCAAGGCCGAGACTGCCGCCGTCACCGCGGCTTCGATCGAAGCCGATCGGGTCGCCGCCGAGGCCGCCGCCGCTGAGGCCGCCGCTGAGGCCGCCGCCGCCGCTGAGGCCGCTTCTCAGGCCGCCGCCGCTGAAGCCACCCGTGCCCAGTCGCTGGCCTCCGGCAACACTCCTGCCGGCGCGCGCGCCACGGCTCAGGCCATGGCCGCGTCCCAGTACGGCTGGGGCGCCGACCAGTTCTCCTGCCTGAACCAGCTGTGGCAGAAGGAATCGGAGTGGAAGTACGACGCCGTGAACTCCAACGGCGGTGCCACCGGCATCCCGCAGGCGTTGCCCGGCAACAAGATGGCGACGGCCGGCAGCGACTGGGCCACCAACGCGACCACGCAGATCGCATGGGGCCTCGGCTACATCAAGGCCTCCTCCTACGGCACCCCGTGCGCCGCCTGGTCTCACTCGCAGGCCAACAACTGGTACTGATGCCCTGATCACCCGCAGCAACAAGGCCGGTCGTCCCCTCGTGGAGGGGCCGACCGGTTTTCTCGTTGCCGGGCTCTCAGCTGTCGGTTCGCATGCACCGAAGGGACCCGTGCTGCACTAGCCTTCGAAGGGCGGATGTTGTGGGGACAGCACGGCTCGGCGCGGTCGACGCCGCATCGAGGCTCCCGGCTCCGGCAGAAACAGGGAGCGGCAACATGCACGGGATCGCACCGGCCAGACATCCGTTACGTCGATTCGTGCAGGTCGTGGCCGCGCTCGCGGTTTCGGCGGCGCTCGCGCTCGGGATGCCGGCCGTCGGGACGCCCCTGGCCGCGTCGGCAGACACCGGTGACTTCACATTCACCTCCTTCGAGGCCGACTACTACCTCTCCCGTGACGACGCCGGGCACTCCACCCTGCGCACGGTCGAGACGTTCGTGGCGCAGTTCCCGAACTTCGACCAGAACCGAGGCATGGTGCGCCTCCTCCCCAACGACTACAACGGGGTGCCGCTGAACACCACCGTCGAATCGGTCACCGACGCCACCGGAGCCCCCGTCTACTTCGAGACCTATGACCAGGGCTCCGTCACCGAGGTGCCGCTCGGCACCGATGAGTTCGTGCGCGGCCAGCAGACCTACACGATCACCTACACGCAGCAGAACGTGGTGCGCGCGTTCGCCGACACCGACGACGACGAGCTCTACTGGGACACCAACGGCACCGGGTTCGACCAGTCGTTCGGCTCCGTCACCGCGCGCGTGCACGTCGACCCGAGCGTCGCCGAGTTCCTCACCGGCGACACCGCCTGCTATTCCGGGGCCCAGGACGACGGCGCCCGGTGCGAGATCAGCCAGACCACGGATGCCGCAGTGCCCGGATCCACGGGCCAGCTGTTCACCTCGTCCGTGGAGGGTCTCGGTCCGCGGCAGAACCTGACCGTGGCCATCGGCTTTGCACCCGGCACCTTCGTGTCGGTGCCGGCCTCGGCCAGCTACAGTGCGAGCGATTCGGACAACGGCGGGGGAGAACCGGCGACCGGGCTGCTGTTCCTGGTGGCGGCTGTCGGCTTTCTCGGGGTCGTGCTCGCCTTCATCCGTCGCCGACTCGGCCAGCGCGACGCCCGCGGCCGAGGCACCATCATCGCCCAGTACAGCGTGCCGAAGGGTTACAACCTGCTGGAGGCGGGGGACCTTGCGAATCGGTCGAAGACGGCTATCGCCGCAGAGCTTGTGAGCCTGGCGGTGCGCGGCACGGTGCGCATCATCGACTATCCGGTCAGCGCCGACGGCGGCGACTACACGCTGCAGCTGCTGACCGTGGAAGGCGTGGACGCTCAGGAGCGAAAGCTGCTGGAGACGCTGTTCCCCCGCCTGACGATCGGAGCGACGCGGGAACTGGGGGTCGCCGACAGCACACTCGCCGCCAAACTGAGCGCGTTCCTCCCCGCCGCGACAGCGTCGGTCATCGAGCGCGGCTGGCGGGCCAAGGTGACCGGCCGCGGCGGCAGGTGGATCGCTATCGGAATGGCCGTCGTGCTGCTGCCGGCCCTGGCCGTCCTCGGTGCGGTGGCGCTGATCGACGGCTCCCCGAAGTTCGGCGAGGTGATGACGGTCGCCGTCATCGCAGCGCTGTTCCTCTACCTGGCCCTCTACCTCGCCCAGGGCACGATGCAGCTCACCGATTCCGGGGCCGATCAGCGCGACTACCTCAAGGGACTGAAGGTCTATCTAGAGCTCGCCGAGGAGGAGCGTTTCCGCATGCTGCAGAGCCCGGACGGCGCGCTGCGGGTCACGATGCCTGCCATGCCGGGTGTCGCTTCGGGGGCGCTGCCGAGCCCGGTGACGGATGCCGCCGAAACACCCGACACCGTCGAACTGGTCAAGCTCTATGAGGAGCTGCTCCCCTTCGCGGTGCTCTGGGGCGTCGAACGGGACTGGGCGAAGGAGCTCGTCGTGCTCTACGAGCACGGGGCGCCGGCGCCGGGCTGGATCGTGTCGCAGGGAGGCTTCACCGCGAGCGGCTTCGGCGTCGCCATGAACGGTTGGGTCGCCTCGGTCCTCACCTCTGCCACGGTTCCCGTCAGCTCCAGCAGCGGCGGCGGATACTCCGGCGGCGGAGGAAGTTTCTCCGGCGGCTCCGGCGGCGGCGGGTTCTCCGGCGGTGGCGGTGGCGGAGGCGGTGGCGGCGGCCGTTGACGACTGCCGGGTGTGCAGCCGTCAACGCATCCGTGGTCCGTCGTGCCGGCGCGGGTGCCGCGCCGCTTCGCTGGTGGCATGCCATCCGCAGAGCGGCGCACCTCCCGCCCGTCGAGCAGAGTGGAACGGGAGAGGGGCGACGGATGCCCCGCGCCGCCTACGCGGCGTCGCTCGGCACGCGCAGGGTGAGGCTACCGGCATCCACCCAGGTCTTGAAGGCCACGGCGGTGCCGAACCCGTCGCCGTCGAGTTCGATCTCTTCCGGACGGTTGAGCCGCAGCACGAGCTTCGTGCCGGTGGCGTAGTTGAGCGCGTCGACATCATTGGTGCGCAGTTTGCGGCCCAATACCGTTCGGCTGAGCACGCCGTTCTCCCACAGCACCTTAGACAGAATTTGCAGCCAGCCGCCGAAGCCCTCCGGCTTCAGTACGACCACGTCGAAGAGTCCGTCGTCGAGGGCGGCGTCGGGAATCAGCTCGATGCTGGCCGGAAGCGACCCGCAGTTGCCGACCATGATGGTGTGCGCGCGCATCGCCTGCTCGGGCTTCGCGTTGAGCCGGTACCGGAACCGTAGATCGCTGTCGTCCTTGCCGACGGCGATCATGGCTTTCACGTAGGCCAGCCAGCCGGCCTTCGCCTTGAGGTCGTCGTCGGTGTTCGCGAGCATCTTGGCATCGAGGCCGAGCCCGGCCATCACCAGGTAGGCGTGCCGGTCGACCGACCGGTCGGCCCGCTCGATGTCGATCAGGCACACGTCGATCACCTTGTCCTGGCCGGCGAACGCGGCTCGCAGGGCCAGCCCGGTGTCGGCGAGGGGCAGCTGCAGGTTGCGGGCGAGCAGGTTGCCGGTGCCCGACGGCAGCAGCGCCAGTGCGCACTCCGTGCCGTGGACGGCTTCCGCGACGGCGCGCACGGTGCCGTCGCCGCCGGCCACGATGATCATGGTGGCCCCGGCTTCGATCGCCTTCCGGGCCGGTCCCTGCCCCGGGTCCTCAGCTGACGTCTCGAACCACAGCGTCTCCGGCCAGCCGGCGGCCGATTGCTGGGCCTCGACGGCGTCCCGGAGCTCGTCGACGTCAACCTTTATGGGGTTGTAGACGACCGCGGCGAGCCGGGGTGCGCTCACGTCATCGGTCAGGTCGTCGTGGTGCAGATCGGTGCTCGTCATGTGGGGTCCGTTCGATGGTGGAAGCTGGTGCCTTCCGTCAATGGGTTCTCACTCATCTAGACGGATGCCGCTGCCCATTTGTCACGCGACCCCGCAGTCGGGCGCCCCTTCCCAGGCGCAGACCCACTCCTTATGCTGGCACCACTTCGCTCGAAAATCACGTTCCTCTCGTTCGCTTCAGGGTGGGAAGACTCTCCTGAACCCCGGCCGAATCTGCCGGGACGCTTTCGGGGGTCCCGCGGCGCGGGTAGTGTCACCAACGGTTCTGCCCAGCCGGCCACGCCAGAGCCGGTTGCTGCCGGGCCGATCGCTACCGCACCGCTCGCTGCCGCACCGCTCTCCGCGGAGCCGGCTGACGGCATCCGGAACCGTCGATGAAACGAAAGGGTCAATTCAATGCCCCCCGCGACACAAACACAGAATGTCACCGATGCGCGCACCATGGCTCGGCGAACGGGCACCCTCCTCGGAGGGATGCCCTATTTGAGGTTCGGCACGGGCTCGCCGCTGGTGGCCATCCCGGGCCTCACCCAGAACTTTGAACCGACGGTCGGCGTCGAGCGCATGCTTGTGACCCGGATGCTGGCTCCGGTGGCGGCCCGGCACCGCGTGCTCAGGCTGACCCCGCGCCCGGGCCTCGACCCGAACGCCAGCATGGCCGACATCGCCCGGGACTACGCCGACGCTCTGCGCCTGGAGTTTCCGGGGCCCATCGACGTGATCGGCACGTCGACCGGCGGGAGCATCGCCCTGCAACTCGCCGCCGACCATCCCGATGTGGTGCAGCGTCTCGTCGTGGTCTGCGCGGCCTACACCCTGGGGCCAAACGGCAAGCAGGTGCAGCGTCGGGTCGCTGAAGAGGTTCTTGCCGGGCGCCCGCGGCAGGCCGGCCGGAAGATGTTCAGTGTCCTCGGCGACAAGCCCCCGAGTCGGCTGGCAGCCGGCATGGGCTGGATGCTCGGACCCCGCACGTTCGGCAAGGCCAGCCCCGACCTGATCACCACCATTCGCGCCGAAGACGCCTTCAACCTGCGCGACCGGCTCGGCGAGATCGAAGCGCCCACCCTGCTGATCGGTGGTGACCGGGACGGTTTCTACACGCCCGAGCTGTTCCGCGAGACGGTGGCGCGCATCCCCAACGCCCGCCTCATCCTCTTCCCCGGCAAGGGGCACATGGCCGCGATCTCAGACCCACGCCTCCTGCCGGACGTCCTCGAGTTCCTCGACGGCTCCGACGCGGGCGGCCGCGCTACGGGTGCCCACTCCCCGAGTGCACGCTCTGCGGGCACTCGTCCGTCGACGCTGTAGCCGTCGCCTGGCGGGGTCGTTGTTGACCCGGAACGTCGGTGAGACGACAGCTGTCCCTGGCTTCGCCCGGGACGATTACGAGGTGGCGCTGCGGACTGGCTTCGAAGCACGGGGGTGGTGCTTCTGCCGTGCCCGGCACCAGCTTGGGCCCGAGCTGGTCGGCTAAACGATTGCCCTAGGTGAGTGCCGGGATGATCGCGCCGGAGAACACCTGCCAGGCCAGCGCGGTCTTGGCGACCAGGCTCAGCGTGATGTAGGCGCGCTCGCCGCGGAGGTAGTCGCGCCAGCCGCCGACCTGACGGTACTGCAGCACCTGGTTGACGGCGAACGTGTTGAAGAACAGGAAGAGGGAAATAATGATGCCGTAGACGAAAGCCGGCGGTGCGGCCTCGGTGTTCGAGCCGGGGGCGATGAAGTAGGTCAGGATGACGACCCACGGCACCACGCCCACCATCGACCCGAAGATGAAGGGCAGGAACTTGCCGTTGCCGGGTGTCTCGTACTTCTCCTGCAGTGCCCCGAACATGATCATGGCGGCGTTGGCGGCGAAGATCGCGAACAGGGCCGCGATGTCGGTGATGCCGGTGATCTGGGCGATCAGCCAGATCATGATCGAGGAGCTCAGGGAATATTCGACCCAGCGGAAGTAGTTTCGGTTGGCTTTGAGCCCCGCCGCGTAGCGGGGGAAGAATTTCGGCGACGAGATCAGGAAATGGAAGAAGGCCGAGAGCGCCAGGAACGAGACGACGCCGATGCCCACGTTGACGTCGAACAGGGTCACCCGCTCGGGCGGCAGCGGCACGCCGGGAGGAGCAGACAGATAGTCGGCGGTGACGGCAAAGGTGACCTGGGTGCTGAGCAGGGTGAGCACGTATGCGAAGCCCAGGGCCTGCACGAGGTGCAGTGAGCCGGCCACGATGTTGTAGACGCGGAGGCGGGAAATTTTCTGATCGGGGGTGTAGTTCTTGCGTGCCATCGGGGCTCCTCCACAGGTCAGGTGAGGCCGAGACTAGCAGGGTCGCCGACTGCCGTTACCCAAGCGTCAGACCACGCCGAGCGGCAGGTGTTCCCCGGCCGGCAGCCGCACCCGAATCGGGTCCCCGGGAGCGACGCTTCCCCCGGTGACGACGATTCCCATGATCCCCGCCTTGCGGATCACCTGACCGGCATCATCCGTGTCGATCAGCGTCTTCATCAGCCCCTTCTGGTACCCGTTGATCAGTGAGCAGGGGTTGCGCAGCCCGGTGATCTCCACGACCGCGTCGGTGCCGAGCCGCAGCCGGGCACCCCGCGGAAGGCCGGACAGATCCAGCCCGCGGGTCGTGATATTCTCGCCCAGCTCGCCGGGGGAGACCTCGAAGCCGGCCCCCCGCAGCTCGTCGAAGAGCTCGGCGGGCATGAAGTGCACCTGGGTGAGGTTCGCCCTGGTCGGATCCTTCACGATCAGGTAACGGTGCTGCGTCGTGGCTCCGGCGTGAGCGTCGCCCTCCACCCCGAATCCCGCGATCAAACGGATGTCCGGGACCGTCGGCTTGCTGAACGCGTGCCGTTCGTCTCGGCTGACCGACTCCACCGTTGCCGTCACTGTGGCCGTCGCATCCTGAATCATGGCCCGAGTCTCGCATGAGGGCCGCCGAGAATTCACCCAGCCGATATAGCATTTCTGCGTCGCAAACGTAGGCTAGGTGGGTGTTCAGCGAGTCGAGTCGAGTCGAAAAAGGTCAGTCGTGAAAGTCATCAGCTATAACCTCCGCAAGAATCGTGCCAGTGGTGAGCTCATCGCCCTGGCCGAGAACCACGATCCCGACGTCCTGTGTCTGCAGGAATGCGACACCCTCGAGCTCCCCGAGGAGATCGGTCTCCTGCACCTAGCCGACTCCACTGTGCGCAACCGACTCGGCCTGGCGATCTACTATCGCATGGACCGGTTCACCAACGAGCGCACCCAGACCTTCGCGCTCAAGAAGTCACTGCACGACCGCGTGCTGACCCCCGCGCATGAGCGCCTGATCGGCACCCGATTGACCGACCTCGCCGCCCACCGCGAAATCGTCGTCGCTTCGTTCCACGCCGCGCCGCTCACCGCGCTCAACTCCCTGCGGCGCAACCAGATCCGCACCGCGCACGAAGAACTGCACGAGCTCGGGCCGGGCCTGCCGACCCTGATGGTGGGCGACTACAACTACCCGATCTTCAAGGGGCGCCTCGGTGACCACATCACCCAGTCCGGCTACGATCTCACCCTGAGCGACACCCGAACGTACACGCGCTACAAGTTCTTCCGCGGGCATTTCGACCTGGCAACCTCCATCGGGCTGACCATCGACAGTGTCGAGACGCTGCCCCTCGGCACCTCCGACCACCTGCCCATCCTGGTCACGTCCACCTACAGCGACGAGTCGGTGAACGCCACGAATGTGCCGGCCAGCCTCGCCGAGACGGAGCGCGCTCCGGGCGGTGAATTCGCGATCTAAGGGGCGGGGCCTCGACTACTGAGCGTCGAGGGCGGGGCCCCGTCTACTGGGTGTCGCCGCGCGTCCAGAGCAGGTGGGCACGCACCGACAGGGATCCGCCGATCAGGAGGGCCACGCCCGCCATCCAGAGCAGGACGGTGAGGAACGCGTTGGCCGTCACGGCGTTGAAAATGATCAGGGCCACCCCGAAGGCACTGAAACTGAACCCGGCGACGGCGCAGGTGGTGAAGGACCAGTTCTTCATGCGGGTGGTTCCAATCGGGTGGGGATTCGACAGCGATTACGGTAGCAGGCCCGCGGGGCGCATACCGTGCCTCGCCTGCCCAGAACTAGTGAGTCCGAATCGGTTGGTTGCATCGCTCCCGGATTGGCAGAGCTGACTGCACCGCGCGGACGCTGTTCAGCACGGGCGAGCGCCGGGTTCGGCGTCGAACCAATTCGACGGAGATTTTGGCTCTCCTGCTTCATCTGTGGGTGTTTCGGAGCGCCTTAACGGCCGCACGCCGCTTCCTGTCTAGGTTTCTGACTGTCTAGGAACAGAAACTCAAGGGGCA
>NZ_SOFA01000035.1:0-71346 GCF_004402835.1 Cryobacterium sp. Sr3
CGGCGGCCCCGGCCGCGGTGCGCGCGGCATTGCCGGCGGCGGTGCCGGCCTTGCGTGCGCTGCGGGCATCCCCCGCCTGGCGCTTGGCGGAGGCCAGGTCGAGGCGCAGACTGCGCATCGCCTCGCTGACTCCCGACCGCACGTCGTCGGCCAGTCGCCTCACGGAGTCGGCGACCTCGGTCTCGAGGTCGTGCAGGTCACCCTGGCGGGCCTGGAGTTCGGCGCGGCCGGCGTCGGTGATCTCGTAGACGGTCTTGCGGCCATCCGTCGATTTGGTCACGAGTCCTTCCTCTTCAAGCTTGGCCAGGCGCGGGTAGATCGTGCCGGCGCTCGGGATGTACGTTCCGCCGAAGCGGTCGCTGAGCGCCTGGATCAGTTCGTAGCCGTGCCGCGGCTGCTCGGCGAGCAGGCTGAGCAGGTAGAGGCGAAGGCTGCCGTGGGCGAAGACGGGGGTCATTCTCAGACCTCCCCGTTGGCGCGGGCGTCGCCCGGTTCGGTGTTTGTTCGTTCGCTGGCCGGGCCCGCGGACGCAGGCTCGGTGCTGCGACGCACCACCGTGATGTCGCCCGACACCGAGTTGGCCTGCAGCTCGAGCCAGCTGCCCTCGAGTGTGCCGGTGCTGGACTCGAAGCCCTTTCCAAAGGTGCCGCGAATCGTCTGGTCGTCCAGCTGCAGCGTGCCCGAGACGGTGTTCAGCCGGTAGCGCGTCGCCACATCGGCGCCGAGGCGCACGGTGAGGCTGCCGCTGATCGTGTTCGTGTTGATGGAATCGGGCGTGCCCTCGATGTCGAGGAAAACCTCGCTGTTAACCCCGTCGAGACTGAAGCGACGGATGGCCCCGCTCGCCGTGCAATCGCCGGAGACCGTGTGGGCGATGATGCTGCCCTCGAGGCCGCGCACCGACAGCTCGCCGTTCACGGCGTTGAGCTCCAGGTCCCCGGTGACGCCGTCAACCACGATGTCGCCCGACACAGTGCTCAGCCGGGCGCCGTTCGTGAGGCCCGAGATCAGGGCCTCGGCCGAGATCACGCCGAGCTTCAGGGCCACGCCGCGGGGGACCAGGATGCTGACGTCTGCCTTCGCGGTGCCGCGGAACGATGCGAAGACCTCGATGAAGTTGTCCCAGCGCAGCTGCGGGTGGTCGATCTCGAGCGTGTCGCCGTCGACCGAGATCTTGAGGTCCTTTCCGGTCACGCTGTGCACCTCGATGCGGATGCCCGGCTCGTCGTGGCCGATCACGTCGATCTTTCCGCCGATCATGCCCACCTTGAGCGCCCGAACGACCTCGGTGTCGATCACCGTGGTCTGCCCGGGGCTGACCAGCCATTTTTCCAAAGCCATGGAATTCTCCTTTTCGGGGCGGCGTCCGCGCAACGGATGCTCACCACCTGTTCACGATATATCGCGTCTTGTTGAGATTCACGATATATCGCGAGTGGCGAGCGGACAAGCGCCGGCGGGAACTCTCAGCCGGGGTTCAGCTCTCGGTTCAGCTCTCGGTTCAGCTTTCGGTTCAGGCTTCGATTCAGGCTTCCGTACGGCGGTCAACTCTCCGGCTCGATGGTCAGGCCGAGGCGGGCGGCGCGCTCGGCCGATTCGATCGATTCGACCGGGGCGGCTCGCACGGTCAGCAGCGGGATCGGGGCTTTGTTGGCGATCTCCCGCGCCACGCTGCCAAGGAAACGCGAGCGGCGCTGCCGGTGGGAGCCGAGCGCGAAGAGGTCGTAGGCGCCGGAGCCCGCCCGGCGCAGGATCTGCTCGGTGGCGCCCCCTGTGGCCCGGGTGCTGAACGGGTGCACCGCAAGGTCGGCCAGCTGACCGACGGCGGCGGATTGGATGCCGGCGGCGATGCGGTCGAGCCTGTCGGGGGAAACGTCGCGCGCGACGTCGTAGTCGAGCACCGTCAGCAGCGTCACGGTCTGCAGCCTCGCCCCAAGGAGCAGCACGACCGTGACGGCGGCGTGGTCCGCGGCCTCGGAACCGTCGATGCAGACGAGCACCCGCACGTCTCCCTCGAGGGATTCCCCGGGAATCACGGCCGCCTCGGCCAATTCCTCCCGCTCGAGGTAGACGGCCAGGCCGGCCAGCGCGATGGCGAAGGGGCCGGCAGCCAGACCGAGAACCACCCAGATCGGGGCGTCGTGGCCGCGGCGGATCATCACGAACGCCGACGCAAGTCCCACCAGGACCCAGCCGACCGCCACCAGAAGCGGTGTCACCCAGACGCCTTCTGCCCACATGCCCTCAGCATTGGCGGCCCGCGCCGAACTTGCAAGGGCGCGAGGTCCGGCGGCCGGGGCATCCGTCGACCGGCTCGCCGCCTGAGCGCCGCCTGAGCTTCAGTACAGGAAGATCGGCAGCCAGTCGCGGGTGTGGGCGTGCACGATCACGAGGAAGACGACCGCGTCGAAGAGCAGGTGCACGATCACCACGTAGGTCAGTGATTTGGTGAGCGCGAAGGTGTAGCCCTGCAACAGCGCGAAGGGGAACGTCATCAGCGGCCCCCAGCTCTGGTAGCCCAGTTCCCACAGGAACGAGGTGAAGATCACGGCCTGCAGGAGATTGGCCTGCCAGTCGGGGAAATGACGCCTGAGCAGGGCGAACGCCGTGCAGATAAAGAAGAGTTCGTCCCAGATGCCGACGAAGCCGACGCCCACGAACAGGCGGGCGATCTCGTCGGGGGCGGTCACGGCCGGCCAGTTCTGGTAGGCGCCGGAACGGATGAAATAGGTCGGCAGAATCAGATAGCCCAGCAGCAGCACAAGCGGCAGGTACCAGCGTTCCAGGGAGGTCCAGCGCTGGCCGGTGCGGATCGGGAACCGGATCGCGTGGTCGCCGAACGCGTAGCGGGAGAGCAGGTAGGGCACGAGCACGGCGACGGTCAGCACGGTCCCCATCAGCGCCATATTCGGGTAGCTGATGTCGGCCTCGACCGAGATGGTGCTGATGATCAGCAGCCCGATCGCGATCAGGAGCAGATCCTTGAACAGGGCCCGGTCGATGGCGAAGGCGAGCCCGATGGCCGCGGCGAGTAGCGCGTAGCCGGGCAGCGGCTCGCGCGCCCCGAACAGCAGCACGGCGGAGGCGGAGAGCAGCGCGGCGGGGACGAGTCCCCGGGAGGCGCGCGGGCGCATCCGTTCGCTCGACGTTGCCGGTCCGGCGCCGCTGCCGGCGCTCGTGCCGCTCGTGAGTGGGCTGCCCGTGCCCCCACTCGTGCCCGCTGCCCGTTTCGCTGACCCTGCCGCGCCATCGCCCATGAGATATGGTACCCAACCCGGGCGGGGAACGGCCGGTGCGTCTCGCCTCGCGACCGGGCATCGAGGCCCGGCGATGAACCAATTCGACGGAGATTTTGGGAGCAAGGAAGGTTTTCCAGGGTTTAAGGACCGATTCGGACGAAATCTCCGTCGAATTCGTTCGGGGGGTGCGGGCGGAACGTGTCGCCGGCTGCCCGGCCGGCTACCTCGCCGGCTACCTCGCCGGCTACCCGGTCGCGAGATCGGGTGAATCGTCGCCGTGCAGCCCTGAAACCGACGTTTCACCCGCTTTCGCGGTCTGCGGCGCCGCTAGGTTGAGGGTGTGCATTCAGAGAGCGAACCGGTGGGCGTGGTGCAGAGGCTCATCGGCATCGATTCCGTCAACTCCGACCTGGTGCCGGAGGCTGCAGGCGAACGGATGATTGCAGCTTGGTGCGCAGACTGGCTCACCGCGCGGGGGTTCGAGGTGCACCGCCTCGAGGAGCATCCCGGGCGGCCTACGATCGTCGGCATCCGGCGCGGCACCGGGGGAGGGCGCTCCCTGATGCTCAACGGGCACCTCGACACCGTCGGCGTCGGCGGTTACGCCGGGGATCCGTTCGCGGGCGAGCTCCGGGACGGTCGCGTCATCGGCCGGGGAGCCTTCGATATGAAGGGCGGCGTCGCGGCGATCCTGGTCGCGGCGGCGCGGGCGACGGGAGTCGGGGGAACCGGGGCCCATGCGGCCGGGCCGGCCGGGGCATCCGTTCTCGCCGGAGACGTCATCGTCACCCTCGTGGCGGACGAGGAGTTCGGCAGCCTCGGCACCATGGAGGTGCTGCGCAGCTTCCGCGCCGACGCGGCGATCGTCGCCGAGCCGAGCGAGCTGTGCCTCACGCTCGCCCATCGCGGTTTCGCCTGGTTCGAGGTGGAGCTCACCGGGCTCGCCGCCCACGGATCCCAGCCGGAGCGCGGCATCGACGCCATCGTGCACGCCGGGCTGGTGCTGCGCGCCCTCGATGAGCTCCGGGCCGACATCGAGGCGGCGCCGGCGCATCCGCTGCTCGGCCACGGGACCGTGCGCGTGTCGACCATCGCCGGGGGTTCGGATGCCGCCACCGTCGCCGCCGCCTGCACGCTCACGATCGAGCGGCGCATGTTGCCCGGCCAGAGCCCCGACCGGGTCGAGGCCGAGCTCCGAGCGCTGCTGGAGCGGGTCGCCGACGTCGTCGCCGGGTTCCGCTTCCGGCTGACGCGGCTCGTGGCGCGTGCGGCGTTCGAGGCCGATCCGGAGTGGCCGATCGTGCGTCTGGTGACCGAACGGGCGACGGAGGTGCTCGGACGCCGGCCGGATGTCCGCGGCGAGCCGTTCTGGACCGACGCCGGGCTGCTGCACGAGGCCGGCATCCCCTGCCTCGTCGTGGGCGTGGACGGTGGCGGAGCGCACGCCGACGCGGAGTGGGCGGACGCGGCATCCGTCGACGCGCTCACCGAGATTCTGACCCGCACGATCGCCGATTTCTGCGGGTAGTCCGCGCGCCCGGCGATCCCGCCCGAACCCTGCCTCGGCCCCATCGTTGTCCCTGCCCCGCTGCACCCCGCCGGCCGGGGGAGTCCATGTGGGCCTCATGGTTGTGCTGATTGTTGAACAATATGTAGGCTGGCTCGACATCAGTGACCGCCGGTGCTGACCTTCCGAGAAGTGAGCGCCCCATGGTTTTCAACGTCGTCCGCGCCAGGATTCGAGCGAAAACCGCAGGCGTGAAGAAGAAGCTGCGCGGCCCGCGCCGGGCGCAGCGTAGCGCGCTCCTCGGAGCCATGTTCCTGATGGCGACCAGCGCCGTCGGACCCGGCTTCATCGTGCAGACCACAAGCTTCACGGTGCAGCTCGGCGCAGCCTTCGCCTTCGCCATCCTGGTCTCGATCCTGGTCGACATCGCGGTGCAGCTGAACGTCTGGCGGGTAATCGGCGTCAGCGGTAAGCGAGCGCAGGAACTGGCCAACACCGTGCTGCCCGGCGCCGGCTGGTTCCTGGCCGCGCTGATCTGCCTCGGCGGGCTCGTGTTCAACATCGGCAACATCGCCGGTTCCGGCCTGGGTGTCAACGTGCTCTTCGGCCTGGACGCCAAGCTCGGCGGCATCCTCTCGGCGGCCGTCGCGATCGCGATCTTCCTCAGCAAACGGGCCGGGCTCGCGCTGGACAAGGTCGTCGTCGTACTCGGGGCCGTGATGATCGTGCTGATCGCCTACGTGGCGATCGTGTCGAATCCGCCCCTCGGCCTCGCGGTCAAGAACGCGGTGCTGCCCGACGACATCGACGTCCTCATCATCACCACCCTGATCGGCGGCACGATCGGCGGCTACATCACCTACGCCGGCGCGCACCGGATGATTGACGCCGGCGTGACCGGACGGGCCCAGATCACCGAGATCACCCGCAGTTCGGTGCTGGGCATCATCATCACCGGCGTGATCCGGGTGCTCCTGTTCCTCGCCATCCTCGGCGTGGTCGCCGGGGGCGTGGACCTGACCAGCGACAATCAACCCGCGGAGGCCTTCCAGGCCGCAGCCGGCGAGATCGGGTTCAAACTTTTCGGCATCGTGCTCTGGGCCGCGGCCATCACCTCGGTGATCGGGGCGGCGTACACCTCGATCTCGTTCGTGACCACTTCACAGACCTCGCCCCGCACCCGCAGCATCGCCACCGTCGTCTTCATCGCCGTGTCAACGTTGGTCTACACGCTGCTCGGCCAGGCCCCGGCCACGCTTCTGATCATGGCCGGCGCGGTCAACGGGCTGATCCTCCCGTTCGGCTTCGCTGTCATCCTCTGGGTGGCCTGGCGCCGCCGCGACCTGCTCGGCGGCTACGTCTACCCGAAGTGGCTGCTGGGCATCGGCGTGCTGGCCTGGCTGCTGACGCTGTTCCTCGGCTATCAGTCCCTCGGCGGACTCGCGACGCTTTGGGGCTGACGGATGTCCCCGACCCCCACCCTGCACGGCCCGCCGCGCGCCGCCGCTCCGACGGCCCCCGAAGACCCCCGAAGGCCTCCCGAAGGCCCCTTGAGACTCCCGAAGACCCCTTGAGACTCCCGACGGCCCCCGAAGGCCTCCATTTCTCGCTGCTGTCCGCCGACCCGGTGCCCCCTTTCTCCGTCGCCGACATCCACCCCGCTGCCTGCTTGATCGCCCGCCTCTGTGGCTAACTCAGGAGTTTTGTTTGCGTGGTCACCGGCTGGTGCTGGCCGCCGCACTGGTCCGCGGCTGCGGTGCGCGGCCCGGCGGGATCTCCTGAGTTAGCCACAAACCAGCGCAGCGCGGAGGAACAGCGCGGAGGCGCAGCGGAGGAACAGCGGAGGTGCAGCGGAGGAACAGCGCGGACGCGCAGCACAGCCGCACGCAGGCAGCTGAGGGGAGCGGGGCCGGGCAGCCGTGCCGGATACCGCCGGCTAGCGGACGGACTCGGCCACGATCGACAGCAGCTGGGCCTCGGCGCGCTGCAGGTAGCCGGTGAGCAGGGCCGCGGCATCCGTCGACCGGCCGGCCGCCAGCAGCTCGACGATGCGGGCGTTGTCGTCGACGTAGGGTGCGTGGAAGGTGGCCTCCTCGCCCATCGAATGGAAGACCAGGCGCATCTCGGCGAGCACCTGCGCCATCAGCAAATCGAGGCGGTCGCTGCCGGCCAGGGCCACGACGCCGGCGTGGAACTCCTGGTTGGCACCGGCCATGCCCGGGACCGATCCGGCCTCGCGGGCCTTCCGCGCGCTCGCCACGGCCTGGCGCAGTCCATCCAGCCTCGCCGGGGTGAGCTCCGCGGCCGGTGTGAAGGCCAGGGCACCCGGCTCGAGGTAGCGCCGCACCCGGTAGATCTCCCGAATGTCGTCTGCGGTGGGCCGGGCGACGAAGACGCCCTTGTTCGGGATGCGGGTGACCACCCGTTCGGCGCTGAGCGTCGCGAAGGCCTCGCGGAGGGTGTTGCGCGAGACGCCGAGCGCGTCGCAAAGCGGCTCCTCGGGGAGCTTCGTGCCGGGCGGCAGGTGGCCGGCCGCGATCCGCTCGCGAAGCACCCCCGACACCCACTGGCCGGTCTCGGCGTGACGCGCCGACGCGGTGCGGTGACGCAGGTCGGCGAGGGTCTCGGCGAGGGTCATGGTGCCCACGATACCGCCCGGTCGGAGCGGCGGCCCGAGGACGGGCGGGGTGTTCCGGCGGTTCCGGCGGGCAGCCGGAACCGGGCGACGGATACGCTCAGTCCCCGATCGAGGCGACCGCGCTGTCCACCGCCACCGTGTCGCCGGGATGAACCAGCTGCTCCCGCAGGATTCCGCTGCGGTGCGCCACCACGATCGACTCCATCTTCATGGCCTCGAGTACGAGCACCGGGTCGCCTGCGGCCACGAGCGCACCGGATGGGGCCATCCACTTCACGACCGAGCCGCCCATGCTGGCCCGGAGGGTGGCCGGGTCTGCGGCGGGGGCCGAGTGGCCACCGGTGGGACGGCCGTCGGCAGCGGTGACAGCGGCCGCACCGGCCGCGCCGCCCAGCCCGCGAAGGAGACTGTCGAGGAGGGCGGCAGGCAGGCCGAGCGCCATCCGTCGCCCGTCGACCTCGATGGTGATGGTGTGGCGGGCGGCCTCCGGCGGCACGGGATTGAACTGGGGGTCGCTGGGCAGTTCTTCGGAGAAGTCGGCCTGGATCCAGCCGGTGTGCACGTCGAGGTGGTCGGGCGCGGTGAATGCCGTCGAAGTGACCACGGCACGGTGGAACGGCAGCACGGTGGGCAGGCCGGTGATCTCGAACTCGGCAAGGGCTCGGCGGGCGCGGCGCAGGGCCTGCTGCCGGTCGGCGCCGGTGACGATCAGCTTGGCGAGCAGGGAGTCGAACCGGTCCGGCACGATGCCGCCTGCCCTGACCCCGGAATCGACCCGGATGCCCGGCCCGGTCGGCACGGTAAAGGTCGCCACGGTCCCGGGGCACGGCAGGAACCCGCGCCCCACGTCTTCGGCGTTGATTCGGAACTCGAACGAGTGCCCCCGCGGTTCGGGGTCGGTGAAGATGGGAACGGGCCCGCCGGCTGCGATCTGCAGCTGCGCCAGTACCAGGTCGATGCCGCTGGTCTCCTCGGTGATCGGATGCTCGACCTGCAGCCGGGTGTTCACCTCGAGGAACGAGATGGTGCCGTCCTGCGCGAGCAGGTACTCCACGGTGCCCGCGCCGGTGTAGCCGGCGGCCCGGCAGATGGCCTTGGCCGAGGAATAGATCTGGTTTTTCTGCGCAGGGGTGAGGAACGGCGCGGGCGCCTCTTCGACGAGCTTCTGGTTGCGGCGCTGCAGCGAGCAGTCGCGGGTGCCCACGACGATCACGTTGCCGTGGGTGTCGGCGAGGATCTGCGCCTCCACGTGGCGGGGTTTGTGCAGGAACCTCTCGACGAAGCACTCGCCGCGGCCGAAGGCGGCCGTCGACTCGCGCACGGCCGAATCAAAGGACTCCTCGATCGCATCCATGTCCCAGACGACCTTGAGGCCGCGGCCGCCGCCGCCGAACGCCGCCTTGATGGCCACCGGCAGGCCGTGCTCCATGGCGAAGGCGCGCACCTCGGCGGCGGTCTCCACGGTGCCCTCGGACCCGGCGACCAGGGGAGCTCCCACCCGGATGGCGATCTCACGGGCGGAGACTTTGTTGCCCAGCACCCGGATCGCGGCGGGCGTCGGACCGATCCAGAGGAGTCCCGCGTCAATCACGGCCTGAGCAAAATCGGCGTTCTCCGAGAGGAAGCCGTAGCCCGGGTGCACGGCGTCGGCGCCGGAATTCTGGGCGATGCGCAGCAGCTTGGCCACGTTGAGGTAGCTGTCGGTCGGGCTGTCGCCGCCAAGTGCCCAGGCCTCCGTGGCGGCCGAGACGTGCAGGCCGTCGGCGTCGACGTCCGCGTAGACGGCCACGGAGTCAAGGCCCGCGTCGTCGCAGGCGCGAGCGATGCGCACGGCGATCTCGCCGCGGTTGGCGATCAGAACTTTCTGCATGGTTCAGCTCTCATTCGGGGCGTGTGTTCGGGGGGTGTTTGGGGCACGCGCGGGGGCTGCGCCGCTCCGCGCGTGGCGTGCCGGCAGCGCAGCGGCGCAGCAACCGCGTAGCGCGTGAGGGCGGGTATCAGGGGGAGGCGGGGACGGGCTCGGCTGGAAGGGGCTCGGCAGGCACGGGCGTGAAACGGATGCGCGCACCCGTCGGCAACTGTGCCGCGAGGTCGAGGTCCTCGGTGAGCACGACGCCGATCACGGGGTAGCCGCCGGTGACCGGGTGGTCCGCGAGGAACAAAACCGGCAAGCCCGACGGCGGCACCTGGATGGCCCCGCGGGCCGTACCCTCGCTGGCCAGCTCGCCCGGCCGCGACCGGGCGAGCGGCTCACCGGCCAGCCGCAGGCCGATCCGGTTCGACTGATGGGTGACGGTCCACTCCGCGTCGCCGAACCGGTCGACGGATGCCGGCTCGAACCAGTCCGCGCGGGGTCCCGGCACGAAGCGCAGCACGGTGACCTCGGCCGGGGCCGGCGGCGGGGTCTCGGGGTGGTGCACGGCGCTGCCGGGGGCGGGCGGCAGCATCCGGAGCACGGTGCCCGAGGTCAGCGGGGCCGGACCGATGCCGCTGAGGGTGTCGGTGGACCGGCTGCCGAGCACCGGGTCCACGTCGATGCCGCCGCGAAAGGCCAGGTAGCTGCGCACGCCCGAGCGGGGGGCTCCGAGCGACAGGG
Organism: Cryobacterium sp. Sr3; assembly: GCF_004402835.1. Taxonomy (NCBI): domain Bacteria; kingdom Bacillati; phylum Actinomycetota; class Actinomycetes; order Micrococcales; family Microbacteriaceae; genus Cryobacterium; species Cryobacterium sp. Sr3. The sequence goes on from NZ_SOFA01000035.1 coordinate 9,981, forward strand.
TCTGCCCGGCGAAAAGGGAGACGGCGGAATCCATCGGCAGCTCGCGGTGGCGGCCGACGGCATCCGTCACCGTGAGCGGCAGAACGGCACCGGTGACGGCGAGCACCTGGTCTGCCAGCGCGGTCAGGGACAGGCCGCCGAGGGCGTTCTCGAGCACGGCGGCCGTGGCGGGATTTCCAACGACCCGGTTGGCGCGCCGCAGGGCGCCACGGTCGAGTGCGCCGGACGCGGTCACGCCCTGGTCGGCGTAGCCGGGGCGGCCGAGGTCCTGCACGGTCGTCTGCGCGCCGGGGGAGAGCACGCGGATGCCGGTGGCGGGGGTGGGGGCCGCGGTTGCCGCGACATCGGGAGTGGCCGCCGCTGCCGGAGTCCCAACCGCGACTGCGGTCTCCGGGACGAGGACCCCCGCGGCGGCGACCTGCTCGCGCACCGCGCGGAACCGCACCCGGTCACCCGGGCGGATCAGGGCCGGCTGCGAACGCTTCAGGTCCCAGAGCAGGGCGTCCGTGCGGCCGAGCAGCTGCCAGCCGCCGGGGGAGGCGCGGGGGTAGACGGCGGAGTAGTCGCCGGCCACGGCCACGGAGCCGGTGGGCACCGAGCTGCGCGGCGAGCTGCGCCGGGGCACGGTCAGCACGGCGCTCGCGCCGGTGAGGTAGAGGAAGCCGGGGGCGAAGCCGCCGAACGCGGCGGTCCAGTCCTGGCCGGTGTGCGCGGCGATGACGCCCTCGCTGCTGAGGCCGGTGTGCGCGGCGACGTCGGCGAGGTCTTCCCCGTCGTAGACGGTGTCGATCCGCACGAGCGCGGCGTTTGCGGGGGCGGCCGGCAGCACCTGCAGCTGCCGCAGGGCGTCGGCGAATCCCCGTGCGGCGGAGGCGGAGACGCCGGTGATCAGCACGGTTTCCGCGGCGGCGAGCACGTCGAGCTGCCCGGCCAACGGATGCCGCTGCAGGTGTGCCTGCAGGTCGAGCACGTCGGCCAGGCTGGGCAGTCCGACCAGCACGGCGCGGTCGCCGACGGCTCGGATGATGCGAACGGGATCGGACACGGGGCTAGACGAAGCTTCGAATGCGGATTCCGGCATCCTGCAGCGCGGAGCGCACCGCACCGACCAGCGCGACCGCGCCGGGGGTGTCGCCGTGCAGGCAGATGCTTTCGGCCGTCACCGTGAGGAGGCTGCCGTCGACCGTGCGCACCTGGCGGTCACCGGCCAGGCGGAGCGCCTGCTCGGTGACAGCGTCGGGGTGCAGCAGCACGGCGCCGGGCCGGGACCGCGAGACCAAAGAGCCGTCGGAGTTGTAGGCGCGGTCGGCGAAAGCCTCCACGACCGTGCGGAGCCCCGCCGCGTCGGCGAGGCGCTGGATCTCGGAATCGGGCAGCACCATCACGGGCAGGCTCGGGTCGACGGCGCGGATCGCGTCGACGACGGCCTGCGCCTGCACCTCGTCGTGCGCGATGGTGTTGTAGAGGGCGCCGTGCGGTTTGACGTAGCTGACCCGGGTTCCGGCGACCGCGGCCAGGGCCTGCAGCGCGCCGATCTGGTAGATCACCTCGTCGGTGAGGTGACCGGGCTCCATGTCGATGAACCGGCGGCCGAAGCCGGCCAGGTCCCGGTAGCCCGGGTGCGCGCCGACCGTCACGCCGGCTGCGGCGGCGGCGGTGCAGGTGGCGCGGATCGTGCTCGGATCCCCGGCGTGGAAGGCGCAGGCCACGTTCACGCTGGAGACGGAGGAGATGATCGCTGCGTCGTCGCCGAAGGACCAGTTGCCGAAGGATTCCCCGACATCACTGTTTAGATCGATGCTGTCTGAATCGATGCTGGACATCCGGGTCTCCGTCCGTGGAAGTTTGGTTAAGGATGCACCACTTCCGCAGATTGTTCAACAATGTATTGGCGGGCGGAAGCCCGATTCGGCGCCGGAGTCAGTTCGCGGGGCTGTCGATCGAGGGCTCGGAGGGCGGCACGGAACCCTCGAGGGTCTCCTCGAGCCGGGCGTCGTCGTTCTGGGGCAGGTTGATCGCGAAGAACGGGATCGTCCAGTGGCAGAGCGGGCCGACGAGCACGGCGAAGAGCACCGTGCCGATGCCCACGTTGCCGCCGAGCGCCCAGCCGATGCTGAGCACGGTCACCTCGATGCCCGTGCGCACGATCCAGATGCGCCAGCCGGTGCGCTGGTGCAGGCCCGTCATCAGCCCGTCGCGCGGGCCGGGGCCGAAATGCGCGCCGATATAGAGGCCGGTAGCGATCGCCAGCACCAGAAGCCCGGCCGCGAACAGCAGGATGCGCACCCACAAATCCTGCCCCGTCGGGATCAGCCAGAGGCCGACATCCGCCGCCGGCCCGACGAGCAGGGCGTTCAGCACGGTGCCCACGCCCGGCTTCTGGCGCAGCGGGATCCAGAGCAGCAGCACGACGCCGCTGATCAGGATGGTGACCAACCCAAAACCGAGGCCGGTGCGGCCGGATATGCCCTGGGTGAGGACGTCCCACGGGGCCACGCCGATCTCGCCGCGCACAATCAGCGCGATCCCCAAGCCGTAGAGGAAGAGGCCGATGAGGAGCTGGACGAGGCGACGGGTCATGGAAGTACATCCAATTGCACTATCGGCCCGTTATCAAGTTGCCAGGCCGACCCGGCCCGGCGTCGCGGATGCCGCCTTCCGCGCCGCCGGCGACCTGTCGGGCCGGCCGCTCGTGCGCAGACCGTGCCTAGTCGTCGAGAACGAAGGTGACTTCGATCACGACGTCGTACGAGGTGATCTCACCGTCTGTCACCTCCACCTTCTGTTCCTTGACCCAGGCGCCGGAGACCCCGCGCAGGGTCTTGCTCGCCCGGGCGATGCCGACGGCGACGGCATCCTCGAAGGATCTGTCGGACCGGATGCTGAGTGTTGTTACGCGTGCCACAGACATAATTGCTCCTTGTCGTTCGGGTTGATGGTGCGTCTTGCGGCCGAGGGTACGCCCCTCCGCCTGCCTCGGCCCGACGGATGCCCCGGGCAGGGAAGTCTGCACACCCTGCAATGAGATACTGAACGGGTGCATTTTCTCGCTGTCTTGAGCATGAAGAACCGGGCGCTGATCGCGCTGATCACCATCGTCGTCGCCGTTTTCGGCAGCCTCGCCCTGACCAGCCTCAAGCAGGAGCTGATCCCTTCCCTGCAGCTGCCGCAACTGGTGGTCTCGACGAGCTACCCGGGCGCCTCGCCCGAGGTCGTCAACGACGACGTGTCGACGCCGATCGAGACGGCGATCCAGGGCATCCCCGGGCTCGAATCCACCTCGACGACCAGCAGCACCAACGCGTCGCTGGTCAGCGCCACGTTCACCTACGGCACCGACCTGGTCAAGGCCGAATCGCGCATCAGCCAGGCCATCAACCGCATCAAGTCGACCATGCCTGAGAACCTCGACCCGCAGGTGCTCTCCGGCAGCATCGACGACTTCCCGGTGCTCTCCCTCGCCGTGTCCGGCGGCGACCGCGACACCCTCGCCGACGACCTCAAGCGCAGCGTACTGGGCGACATCCGTGATGTGCAGGGCGTGCGCGAGGCAGCCCTGGTCGGCGACGTCGGCCGCCGCGTGACCATCACGCCGGATGCCGCGAAGCTGGCCGAACGCGGCCTGACCAGCCAGGGCATCCGCAGTGCGCTGGAACAGAACGGGTCGCTGATCCCGGCCGGTTCGCTGACCGAAGACGACACCACCCTCTCGGTGCAGACCGGCTCGAAGCTCGGCGAGGCCGAGGACATCGCGGCGCTTCCGATCCTCGCCCCGGTGCCCGGCGCGGGTCTGACCACCATCGGCGACGTCGCCAACGTCGCCCTCGGCGAGAACCCGGTCGCGAGCATCTCCCGTGTCGACGGGCAGCCGGCCCTGACCATCGCGGTCACCAAGGTGCCCGCAGCGAACACGGTCGACGTGTCCGAGGCCGTGCGCGCGATCCTGCCCCGGCTGGAGGCGGCGGTCCCCGGCGCGACCTTCACGGTCGTCTTCGACCAGGCTCCGTTCATCCAGGAATCGATCGACGCGCTCACCGAAGAGGGCCTGCTCGGACTGATCTTCGCCGTTCTCGTGATCCTCGTGTTCCTGCTCTCGGTGCGGGCGACCCTGGTCACGGCGATCTCGATCCCGACCTCGGTGCTGATCACCTTCATCGGCCTGCAGGGCGTGGGCTATTCGCTGAACATCCTCACCCTCGGTGCCCTCACCATCGCGATCGGGCGCGTCGTAGACGACTCCATCGTGGTGATCGAGAACATCACCCGCAACCTGGTCGAGGGCGCCGACCGCGCCGCGACCATCGTGCGCGCGGTGCGCGAGGTGGCCGGGGCGATCACGGCATCCACCATCACCACCGTCACCGTGTTCCTGCCGATCGCGTTCGTCGGCGGCTCGACCGGGGAACTGTTCCGGCCGTTCGCGCTAACCGTCTCGATCGCCCTGCTCGCGTCGCTGCTGGTGTCTCTGACCATCGTGCCCGTGCTCGCATACTGGTTCCTGCGGCCGGCCAGGGCGGTCGCGCCCGCCCCGGTGGTTGAGCTCGTCGAAACCCCCCTGGCCCTTACTGCGGAGGTTTCGACAGGCTCGCCCATCGTCAGCGTCGAGCCCACCACCTCGCGCCGCACCCGCCACAACGGCAGCGCGGACGCCCCGCCCGAGGAGCGCCCGAGCCGCCTTCAGACCGGCTACCTCCCGGTCATCCGCTGGACCCTGAACCACGCCGTCGCGACACTCCTGGTCGCGGTGCTCGTTCTGGGCGGCACGGTGGCCCTGGTTCCCTATATGAAGATCAACTTCCTCGGCTCGACCGGGCAGACCACCTTCCAAGTCACCCAGACACTGCCGGTGGGCACCAGCCTCGCAGCTCAGGACGACGCCTCCACGGCCGCCGAGAAGTCCCTTCGCGGCACCGACGGCGTCGAAATCGTGCAGGTCTCCATCGGTGGCGGCAACGCCCTGGCCGCATTCGGCGGCGGCGTGTCGTCAAACACCGTGACCTACTCGATCACCACCGACGGGGAGGCCAACCCCGACGAGGTTCAGGATGTCGTGCGAGACCAGCTCACGGCCCTGAACGGAAGCGGAGAATTCTCGATCTCGTCCGGCGGAGGGTTCGGCGGGACATCCGATATCGCCGTGGATGTGACCGCGGCCACGAACGCCGACCTGCAGAGGGCCACCGACGCGGTGCTCGCCTCCGTGGAGGACCTCGACGCGATCAAGGAGAGCTCAAGCAATCTGGCGGCCTCACGCCCCTACATCGCGGTGACCGTCGACCGGGATGCCGCGGGTGCCGTGGGCCTGAGCGAGCTCGCCCTGGGCGCACTGGTGTCGCAGGCCATGCAGCCGAGCGTGATCGGATCCATCGTGATCGACGAGACGACCCTGTCGGTCTACCTGCAGTCCGAGGCGCCGCCGACGACGACGGCCGAGCTCGCGGCCCTGAGTATCCCGACCCTGGCCGGACCGGTTGCCCTGGACACCCTGGCCACGGTCGAGCAGGTCGAGGGTCCGTCCACCCTCACCACGACGAAGGGGCTGCGCACGGCGACCGTGTCCGCCACCCCCAGTATCGACGACCTGGGTGCGGCCAACGCGCAGATGACGGCAGCCCTGGCCGACACCGCTTTGCCGGAGGGCGCGACGGCGACCCTCGGCGGGGTCACCGCCGACCAGACCGAGGCGTTCGCGCAGCTCGGGCTCGCGCTGCTGATCGCCATCCTGATCGTCTACATCGTGATGGTGGCGACCTTCCGGTCGCTGCTGCAGCCACTGCTGCTGCTGGTGTCGGTGCCGTTCGCGGCGACCGGCGCGATCGCCCTGCAGGTGATCACCGGCATCCCGCTGGGTGTGCCCTCGCTGATCGGCGTGCTGATGCTGATCGGCATCGTCGTGACCAACGCCATCGTGCTGATCGACCTGGTCAACCAGTACCGGCGTCGCGGGCAGTCGGTGCGGGAGGCGCTGGTCAACGGTGCGTCCCGTCGTCTGCGCCCGATCCTGATGACCGCGCTCGCCACGATATTCGCGCTGCTGCCGATGGCGGTCGGCCTCACCGGAACGGGTGGTTTCATCTCGCAGCCGCTGGCCCTCGTTGTCATCGGCGGGCTGGTCTCCTCGACCGTGCTGACCCTGGTGGTGCTGCCCGTGCTGTACTTCCTGGTCGAGGGCGGCCGGGAGCGCCGGGCCGAGCGGCGCGAGCTGCGCGCATCCGCCGGCGCCATCTCCGACGTGTCCCGTGCCTGACTTGTGCACAGTGTGAGCCGCGCGGCGAACGGCCGTATGTTTCCGCGCATCCGCCGGGCCGAGCGGCGCGCATTCGCCGGGGTTATGCACGCAACGCTGCGGCTAACTCAGGAAAACCTGTGTCGGCTGCAGCCCCTGCCCCCGGAATCAGGCAACGGATGCCGCGGCCTGCCCCGGATCTCCTGAGTTGGCCACCGTGCGGCCGAAGCCGGCCCGGCTCTAGAAGCTGACCGGGGCCGGGGCCAGCGGGCCGGTGCGCACGAGCACGGTGCTGTCGTCGTCACAGCCCTCGATCGGGTTCGGCGTGGCCACCCGGCTCGCGGTGTCCCAGCCGGGCAGCGTCACGTCGAGGGCGCCGACCGCCACGAGGGGACAGCCGTACGCGCCGGCTTGGCCGAGGTGCAGCAGGCTGTACGCGGATGTCCCGGGCGCCAACGCGAGGACCGCCACCGGGTACCAGCGTCCCGGCTCGGTGTCGGAAGCGGACCCGACCGGCACATTCGGGGCCGCGCCGACCAGAGTCGTCACCGGGTAGCCCTCGACCGTGCACGCCGCCGGGCCGGTGTTCGTGAGGCGCAGGTCCCAGTAGAAGTTGCCCATGCCGCTGTCCTGAGGCCTCGACTGCAGCGACAGCGCCAGTTGGTTCGGACCGCAGGTGCCGGCGGAGGCCGAATCGGCGGGAGCGGGTGTCGAGGACTGCGTGGCTGGGGAGGTCGGGGTCGAAGCTGCCGTCGGGGTCGAACCGGGCGGCGAGACATCGCCGGTCGGGGGTGAACCCGGCCCCGCGCATCCGGCCAGCACCAACGCCGCCGCGCACCCCAGTCCAACTGCCATTGACCGCCCTCGACCCCGCATCACCGTCATAGCCCCAGTTTCACACTGCCTGGGCGTTGTCGCCCAGGGACACGGGCGCGGGCCAAAGATATGTAACATCCCCCGCGAAGCTGACCTAGACTCATTTCCAAAGGGGGGGTCTGATGACCACGCAATTTCCGAAGTTCCTGGACGCACGCTACCGGGTTAAGGACCTGATCGGCCGCGGCGGAATGGCCTCGGTCTACCGGGCCACCGACGAGCGTCTGGGTCGGGACGTGGCGATCAAGATCTTCGAACTTCGCGCCACCGACGTGCCCAATATTCAGCGCCAGCAAGCCGAGATCAACGTGCTGGCAAGCCTGAACCACCACAGCATTGTCACCCTGTTCGACGTCGGTGTGGACCGGACCGAGGCGGACCACCCGCAGATCTTCCTTGTGATGGAGCTCGTGGACGGCGTCAACCTGCGTCAGCGACTCGACCGGGATCCGATGTCGACGCGGCACATCGCCCAGATCGGTTACGACTTGGCGGAGGGGCTCGACTACATCCACGGGCGCGGCGTCATCCACCGTGATATCAAACCGGCGAACATCCTCCTTGCGGAATACAGCTCGGATTCCCGAGCGCGCGCGCGGCTGACCGATTTCGGCATCGCCCTGTTCCCGGACAGCGCGCGGGTGACCACCCAGGGGATGACGACGGGCACGGCCGCCTATCTCAGTCCGGAGCAGGCCCGGGGAGAGAACCTCGGCCCGGCGAGCGACATCTATGCGTTGGGGCTCGTGCTCCTGGAATGCTTCACCGGTGAGACGGCGTTCCCCGGGGAGCCGATCCCGTCGGCCCTGGCCAGACTCCAGCGCGACCCTGCCATCCCGCAGGAACTCGCCCCGGAGTGGCGGCACCTTCTGTCGACCATGCTGGCCCGCAAGCCGGAGCAGCGCCCGCCGACCGCGGAGGTGGTGCTCGCTCTGCACCAGGCTGTTATCGCGGAAACCGGCCGCCATCGTAGTGCCGTGGATCACCTCGTCAGCGACGAACCCGCACGGCTGCACGAGGTCGCGCGCCTCGACATTCTCGACACTCCCGCCGACGGCGCCTTCGACCGGATTGCCGCGCTCGCCGCCCGGTTGTGCGATGTGCCGATCGCGATCGTCAGTATCGTCGACACCGACCGTATCTGGTTCAAATCGCATCACGGCCTCGACCTCGAGGAGATCCCCCGCGATCCGGGCCTCTGTGCCTCGGCCATCATGTCCGAGGGGCCCTGGGTGGTAGAGGATGCCCGCACCGACCCGCGCGCGCTCGCAAACCCACTCGTGGCCGAGGAATTCGGCCTGCAGTTTTATGCCGGAGTACCCCTGACGACCCGGAACGGTTACAACCTCGGCACCCTGTGCGTTATCGACTTCCGACCGCGCGCCATCACCGCGCCCGAGCTCCGCACCCTCACCGACCTTGCCGCTCTGGTGATGAGCGAACTCGAACTGCGGCTGGAAAGCCGGCGCGCCGCTCTTTCCTGAAGGGAAGCGGCCCCATGAGCGGTCAGGCGGTGTGGCCAGGCGCAGTGGTCACGCGGAGTCCTCGCTCAGCCGGCACCGACCTCGATGACGCTGACGCGCAGCCCGTCGAGAGCGGCGACCCGCAACTGGTAGTCCCCGGCCGAGACGGTGTCGCCCACCTGGGGCATGCGTCCGAGCCGGTAGGTCACGAAGCCGGCCGCGGTCTCATAGGGGCCGTCCTCGAGTTCGACTCCTGTGGCATCCGTGAAGTCTTCGATATTCAGGCCGCCATCCGCCAGCCGGGCCTGGCCGTTCTCGTCGGAGTGTCCCTCGGGCACAGGCAGGTCGTATTCGTCGTGGATCTCACCCACGAGCTCCTCAACGAGATCCTCGAGAGTCACGATACCGTCGGTGCCGCCGTATTCGTCGACGACGATCGCGATGTGCACGCCGGCACGGCGCAGCTGGGTCATGGCCGGCAGGATGCGATTGGTGCCGGGAAGGAAGACGATGGCCCGCACCACCTCGGCTACGGTCGTCGCGCCGGGGTGGGCGTCGGGGTCCAGGAGATCGCGCACGTGTACGAAGCCCAGCACCTCGTCGATTGAGCGGCCGATCACCGGGTAGCGCGAGTGCGGCAGCGACCGGATCTCCTCCAGGGCGGCGGGAATCGTCTGCGTGCCGACCAGGAAGTCGACGTCTCCGCGATGGCGCATCACCTCCTTGACCAGCCGGTTGGTGGCGTCGAGCACTTCACTCAGGATGTGCCGTTCCTCGACCTCGAGGCCCTCGTGTGCGTCGACGAGGTCGCGCAACTCCTCATCAGACACGAGCTCGCTCCGGGCGTGCGGGTCTCCGCCCAGGAGCCGCACAACGGCGTTCGTCGAGACGGACAGCAGCCAGATCACGGGGCGCATCAGGGTCGCGAAGACCTGGAGCGGTGGCGCGAGCGCGAGCGCGAAGCTGCTGGCCTTCTGCAGCGCGAATCGCTTCGGCACGAGTTCCCCCAACACCAGGGAGAGGTAGGCGACGAGGAGCGTCAGACCGACCAGGGCAAGCGTGTCCGCGGCGCCTTTCGACAGCCCGAGTACCACCAGCAGTGGAGCGAGGTCGGGCGCCAGCGTGGAGGCACCGTAGGCGGCGGACAGGAATCCGGCGACGGTGACGCCGATCTGCACGGCCGCCAGAAACCGGTTCGGGTCCCGGGCCAGGTGGGCGACCGTTTTGCCACGGGTGCTTTCGCGTTCCAGCGCGCGCAGCTGGCTCTCGCGCAGGGACACCAACGCCAACTCGGTCGCTGCGAACACGCCGCCGATGAGCACGAACAGCAGCACGAGCGCCAGGTTGAGCCAGGTATAAACGTCCATGCCGGTCATTCTAAAGCCGTTCGAGGACTCCACCCGGGCCGCGCCGCTGCGTCGGCTCCTCCGGCGTGTGGCTAACTCAGGAGATCCGGCGAGTCGGCTGCTGATCGCGTGGCGGTGCCGCGGAATTGCAGGGGGCGTGGTGACGAAGCCAGCCATTCTCCTGAGTTGGCCACGGGCGGGTGGGCTCCTGGCCGGCCGGCGAGCTGCCTGGACGTCGGCTGGATGGCTGTCCGGCGACGGAGTGTCCTGGCCCGGGAGGTGGTCTTCGATGCCTCGCGTGCATAACTCCTGCGATTTCTCGGGACCGGCGCCGGACATCCGCGGAATTCCGGGGGTGCCCGATGAGTGATTGAGCAATGTGCAGGAGTCATGCACGACGGGGTGGGTTGGAGGGGGACGGCGAGGGAGAGGGGACAGTGAGGGCGCGAGGCGGGAATCCCCCGGTCAGGCCGGGAGCGGTGATGGGCCGCGGCGGCCGGCCCGCACACCCTGCCGCCAGACCGCCCAGGTCAGCGGCACGCCGGGGCGGTAGGCGAGATGAGCGACGGATGGCGCGTCAAGCACCTGCAGGTCGGCCCGCCCGCCCACGCGCAGGGCTCCGACCGCGTCCGTTCCCGTGTCGCGGCCGAGAGCCCGGGCTCCGCCGCGGGTCGCCGCCCACACCGCCTCCTCGATCGTCAGACCCATTTGCAGCACCGCGGTGGCCACGCAGAACGCCATCGACGTCGTGTAGGAGCTGCCCGGATTGCAGTTGGTGGCCAGGGCGATGCTCGCGCCGGCGTCGAGCAGCCGCCGGGCCGGCGGGAACGGCTGCCGCGTGGAGAGGTCGCAGGCGGGCAGGAGGGTGGCCACGGTGGCTGAGGCGGCGAGGGCGTCGAGGTCCGCCGGCTCGAGGTGGTTGCAGTGGTCGACGCTTGCCGCGCCGAGCTCCACCGCGAGGCGCACCCCGCCGCTGAATCCCAGCTGGTTGCCGTGCAGGCGCAGGCCGAGGCCGGCGGCGCGGCCGGCCAGCAGCACCTCCCGGCTCTCCGCCACATCGAACGCCCCGACCTCGCAGAACACGTCGACGAACTGTGCGTGCGGAGCCACCAGGGCGAGCATCGGCCCGGTGACCAGGTCCAGGTAGTCGCGCCGGTCGATGCCCGGCGGCACGATATGCGCGCCGAGGAATGTGACGACATCGGCGACGGATGCCGCCACCCGAGCCGACCGCGCCTCGCTCGCCAGGTCGAGGCCGTAGCCGGTCTTGCTCTCGAGAAACGTGGTGCCCTGCGCCTCCGCCTCTCGCCGCAGCCGGGCCGCCGCGGCCGTGAGCTGCGCCTCGGTTGCGGCGCGAGTGGCAGCCACGGTGGTCAGGATTCCCCCCGCCGCGTAGGGCTGCCCGCCCATCCGGGCCTCGAACTCCGCGGCCCGGTCGCCCGCGAACACCAGGTGGGTGTGGCTGTCGACCCAGCCGGGCAGAGCGGCCCGGCCGCCGGCATCCGTGCGGACATCGGCCGCCGGCGCCGCGGACGCCGGTCCGATCCACGCGATGCGGCCGCCCTCGATCACGAGGGCGGCGTCGGCGATGCGCGGGGCGCCGTCCGCCTGCGTGGTCAGTTCCCGGATACCGGTGATCAGCTCGGTCGGTTCGGGGGTCATGGTCGTTCTCCTGACGCGAGAGCGGCGGTGCCGTCGAGCGCGGCGAGGGCGTCGCGCAGCAGGAGCTCGGGTCGCAGCTCGGGTTGCAGCGTGCTCGGCGGGCGCCCGCCAGGCCCGCCCGCGCCACCCACCAGCACCCCGGAGTCGGCGACGACGCGTCCGCCCACGATCACCCGGCGCACGTCGGCGGCCGTTGCGGTCAGCGGCAGCTGCTCCGGCAACGATCCGGCTGTGCGGATGCTGTCGCTCGCCACCTCCACGAGGTCGCACAGGTCACCGGGGATGAGGCGCTGCCGGCCGAGTCCGAGCACGGCATAGCCGTGGTCCGAAGCGGCCACGAGCAGTTCGGCGGGCGTGAACCGGCCGCGCCGGCCCGATGCCAGGCGCTCGCCGGCCTCCAGGCCGCGCATCTCGAGCAGCGGGTCGATGACGGCGTTCTGGTCCGAGCCGAGGGCTATCCGCGCGCCGGCCCGCTGCAACGCCAGGGCCGGCCCGATCCCGTCGCCGAGGTCGGCTTCCGTGGTCGGGCAGATCACAACCGAGGCCCCGGATGTCCCGATCAGCGCCACATCCTCGTCGGTGAGGTGCGTGGCGTGCACGACGCTCAGCCGCGGAGCGAGCGCCCCGATCCAGGCCAGCACCTCGGTTGGGGTCCGGCCGTAGGCGGCCCGGCAGTCCGCGTTCTCCTGAGGCTGCTCCGACAGGTGGATGTGCAGTGGAACGGCATCGGGCAGCCCGGCGAGCGCCTCCCGGATCGCGGTCGGGGACACCGCCCGCACCGAATGGATCGCCGCGCCCAGGGTGACGCGGGCATCCGTGCCGGCCTGGATGTCGGCCTGGCTGTCAGCAGGGGAGCCGTCGCCGTCATCGGCCGTGGCAGCACGGCCGAGCGCCGCGCGCAGCGAGTGCCACCGGGCCAGCCAGGCGGCCGCCGATCCGTCGCCGAAGGCGCGCTGCGCGGGGGTGAGGGGCATCCCGATCCCGCCGTCGAGGTAGAGCGTGTCGAGCAGCACCAGACGGATGCCCACCTCCCGTGCCGCGGCCGCCAACGCCAGTTCCATGGCGTGTTCGGCGGGGTATCGGGAGCCGCCCGGCCGGTGATGCAGATAGTGGAACTCGCCGACTGCCGTGAAACCGGAGGCCAGCATCTCGGCGAACACCGCCCGTGCCAGCAGGAAGTACCGCTTCGGGTCGAGGCCGGCGGCCACCTGGTACATGGCCTCCCGCCACTGCCAGAAGTCGCCGCCGGCGTCGTGGGTGCGGCCCCGCAATGCCCGGTGGAAGGCGTGCGAGTGCGCGTTGGCCAGCCCCGGCAGCACGGTGCCGAGCCGCACGTCACCGGGCCGCGGCTCGGAGCGCGGTGTGACAGCCTGAAGGCGCCCGTCCGTGCCCACCTCCAGCCGCACGCCGGGCAGGGCAGCCCCGTCGACCAGCGCCAGCTCGCACCAGTAGGTGGCCACCGGTGTCCCCGACTGTCCAGCCCCAGCCTCGACCCCGCGCGCGCTCACAGCAGGCTCCGCAGCAGGGTCTCCAGGGCGTCGATCCCGGCGACGCAGTCGCCCACCTCGGCGAATTCCTCGGGGGAGTGCGAGACGCCGGTGGGATTTCGCACGAAGAGCATGGCGCTCGGCACGCTCGCTGCGAGCACGCCTGCATCGTGCCCGGCGCCCGTCGGCAGGGCCGGAACAAGGGCGTCACCGCCGAGCACCGACCGGAATCGTCCCACGAGCTCGGGGTCGAACGTCACCGTTCCGGTCCAGGACTCCTCGGTGACGGCCACGGAGCATCCGTTCATCAGGGCGGCCTCGCCGACGGCCGCCTCGATTGCGGCGACCAGGTCGCGGGTCTCGGCGTCGGTGGGCGCGCGGGCGTCGAGCCAGGCGTGCACGGATGACGCGATCACGTTGGTCCCGCCCGGCACCACCTCCAAACGGCCGACCGTGGCGCGCGCGCCGGGGTGGAACCCGGCGGCATCCTGCACGGCGACGATCGCGTGGGCGGCGGCCACGAGCGGGTCGCGGCGGTCTTCCATCGGGGTGGCGCCGGCGTGGTTGCCCTGGCCGGTCACGGTGAGGCGCCAGCGCCCGTGCGCGAGGATCGACGACGCCACCGCCACGGGCCGGCCGAGGTCGACCAGGCCGCGGCCCTGCTCCACGTGCAGCTCGATGAAGAGGCCGATTCGGGCCAGGGCGTCCCGGTCGGCGCCGAGGTGCGCAGGGTCGAGCCCGGCGCGGCGGGCAGCCTGGGCCAGGGTGATCCCGTCGGCGTCGATGAGCGCGCGGGCCCGGTCGGCGTCGATGCCGCCGGTCAGCAGCCGGGAGCCCAGGCAGGCGATCCCGAATCGGGAGCCCTCCTCCTCGGCGCAGACGAGCACAGCGCAGGGGCGGGACGGCGTGAACCCGGATGCCCGCAGCCGCGCGACGGCCTCGAGCGCACTGACCACGCCGAGGGGGCCGTCATAGGCGCCGCCGCCGGGAACGGAATCCAGGTGGCTGCCCGTGACCACGGCATCCGGCCCCGGCTCTCCCCACCAGGCCCAGAGGTTGCCGTTACGGTCGGTCTCGACGCTGAGCCCGAGGCGCTCGGCGCGCAGGGCGAACCAGGTCCGCAGCTCGAGGTCGGCACCCTGCCAGAGGTGCCGGGAGTAGCCGCCGCGGCGGGAGTCCCGCCCGGTGTCGGCGATCTCGGCGAGTCCGGCGAGCATTCCGTGGGCGAGCTCGCTCATGCGCACACCCCACTCACTCCGACTCCCACATCGGCACGCGCAGGCCGCGCTCCCGGGCCACCTCCTCGGCCCGCTGATACCCGGCGTCGACGTGCCGCATCACGCCGGTGCCGGGGTCGTTGGTGAGCACCCGGGCGATCTTCTCGGCGGCCAGGGGGGTGCCGTCGGCCACGATCACCTGGCCGGCGTGGATGCTGCGGCCGATCCCGACGCCGCCGCCGTGGTGGATCGACACCCAGGTGGCGCCCGACGCCGTGTTCAGCAGCGCGTTCAGCAGCGGCCAGTCGGCGATCGCATCCGACCCGTCCAGCATGGCCTCGGTCTCCCGGTAGGGCGAGGCGACCGAGCCGGAGTCGAGGTGGTCGCGGCCGATCACGATCGGCGCGCTCAGCTCGCCCGACGCCACCATCTCGTTGAACTTCAGGCCGGCCCGGTGCCGTTCCTGGTAGCCGAGCCAGCAGATCCGGGCGGGCAGGCCCTCGAAGTGTACGGTGTTCTGCGCCTTCGTGATCCAGCGGCGCAGGTGCTCGTCCTCGGGGAACAGCTCCACGATGGCCCGGTCGGTGGCCGCGATGTCGGCCGGGTCGCCCGAGAGCGCCACCCAGCGGAACGGGCCTTTGCCCTCGGCGAACAGCGGGCGGATGTATGCGGGCACAAACCCGGGAAAATCGAACGCCCGCGCGCAGCCGCCGAGCTCCGCCTCCGCCCGGATCGAGTTGCCGTAGTCGAAGACCTCGGCACCGGCATCCTGGAAGCCCACCATCGCGGTGACCTGTTTGGCCATGGATGCCCGGGCGCGCTCGGTGAACTCCTCGGGCTTCGCGGCCGCGTAGTCATGCCACTCCTCCGCAGTGACACCCTCCGGCAGGTAGGCCAGCGGGTCGTGCGCGCTGGTCTGGTCGGTGACGATGTCGATCGGCACCCGCCGCTCCAGCAGCTCGGCGAACACGGTCGCCGCGTTGCCGACCACGCCCACGGAGAGGGCGCGCTTCTCGTTCTTCGCCGCGAGTACCCGGGCGATGGCGTCGTCGAGGGTGGGTGCCAGTTCGTCGAGATAGCCATGCTCGACCCGGCGCAGTAGCCGGGACTCGTCGACGTCGACGATCAGCACGGCGCCGCCGTTCATGGTCACGGCCAGTGGTTGCGCGCCGCCCATGCCGCCGGCCCCACCGGTGAGGGTGAGCGTGCCGGCCAGGGTGTCGCCACTGTGTTTGTGAGGCCCGCCCTCACGGGCGGCGATCTTTGCGGCCACGGCGGCGAAGGTCTCATACGTGCCCTGCAGGATGCCCTGGGTGCCGATGTAGATCCACGAACCCGCCGTCATCTGGCCGTACATCGTCAGGCCGAGGGCCTCGAGGCGGCGGAACTCCGGCCAGGTCGCCCAATCGCCGACCAGGTTGGAGTTGGCGATCAGCACCCGCGGCGCCCACTCGTGCGTGCGGAACACGCCGACCGGCTTGCCGGACTGCACCAGCAGCGTCTCATCCTTTTCCAGCGTGGTGAGCGTGCGAACGATGGCGTCGTAGGCCTCCCAGTTGCGGGCGGCCTTGCCCGTGCCGCCGTAGACCACCAGGTTCTCCGGGTGCTCGGCCACCTCGGGGTCGAGATTGTTCATCAGCATCCGCAGCGGGCCCTCGGTCTGCCAGCTCTTCGCGGTCAACTTGGTGCCGCGGGCGGCGCGCACGGGGCGGGATTCGGACATCACTGTCTCCTAGGGGGTTCGGGGGTTCGGGCGATTCGGGGTCGATCAGTCCGTAGGGAGGTTGGGGACGGCACGGCTGAGACCGGCGGACACGTGCCCGGCAGCCTGGGCCAGCAGCGGGCCGTAGCGACGGATGTCCGCGGTCTCCACCCGGTAGCTCGGGATGACCAGGCTCAGGGCGGCGATTGTTCTGGCCTCCGAACGGATCGGCGCGGCCAGGGCCGTGACATCCGTTTCGACGCCGCGTTCGACGACCACGTAGCCGGTCTCCGGGGTATGCCCGGTGAGCACTTGCCCGGCCGCGGAGCGTTCGAGCGGCACGGTGCGGCCGACCCAGCTCGTGTGCCGCACCGAGTGGGTGCCCTCGACGATGGCGATGTAGAGCCCGGTGGCGTTGTGGCCCACGACGCTGAGGTAGACGGACTCGCCGGTCTCGGCGACGAGCCGCTCCATGGCCGGGAGGGAGAGGGTGACCAGCGACTCGCTGCTGAGCGACTGCGCGCCGAGCTGGATGATGCGGCTGCCCGGCAGGTAGGCGCCGTCGTCGGTCTTGTGCACGAAGCCGCGGGTCTCGAGCGTGCGCAGCAGGCGCAGGGCGGTGCTCGGTGCGAGGGCGACGGCGCGTGAGCTCTCCGAGAGCGTGAGCCCGTCGGCGTCGCAGATCACGGCGAGCAGGTCGAGGGCTCGTTCCACGGTTCGGGTGGACGACTCGGCCATGGGTGCTTTCCCGGTTCTCGTGCGGATGCTGATGTCATCCAGTAAAACTTAAGTGCCACTCTATGGCAAGAGGCGGATGGGGGACCCGTTCCCATTCACCGGGTCCAGGGCTCGACCGCGGACACCGCCCTCGTCCTCGCCGACTCCTCCACCTCTCGCGAACTTCTCTACGCCGCGGCGGGGAGTCGACGAGGGATGCTGCTCAGCCGGTGGGATCAGTGACCTCCGCCGAGGTTGCCGGCGAGGCGGGCGTGGATATTGGTGCTGGCATCGTTCATACCGACGATCACGGCGCGTTTGCCGAGACGTTCATATTTGTTCGTGATGGAGTCGAGGGCTGCGACGGTGGAGGCGTCCCAGATGTGGGAGGCGGCCATGTCGATGACGATGCGGTCCGGGTCTTCTGCGTACTCGAACTGGGTGGTGAGGTCGTTGCTTGACGCGAAAAAGAGCGCGCCGGTCACGGTGTAGTACGCAGTCGGGACAGACTCATCATTGGACAAGCTGCGTTCAACGTCTACGAGGTGCGCCACCCGGCGGGCGAAGGCGACCATTGCCACGAGAACCCCGACGACTACGCCGATGGCGAGGTTGTGGGTAATTACGACCACGGCGACTGTGGCGACCATGACCGTAGTTTCGCTTTTTGGCATCCTCTGAAGTGTGGACAGACGGATGCTGTGCCAGTCGAAGGTCAGCACCGAGACGATGATCATCACGGCCACCAGGGCGGCCATGGGGATGATGGCGACGACATCGCCGAGAGCGACGACCAGGATCAGCAGGAATACGCCGGCAAGGAACGTGGAGATGCGGGTTCGGGCGCCGGAGGCCTTCACATTGATCATGGTCTGGCCGATCATGGCGCACCCGCCCATGCCGCCGAAGAAGCCGGAGAGCATGTTGGAGACGCCTTGACCCCAGGTTTCGCGGGTTTTGTGGGAGTGGGTGTCGGTGACCTCGTCGACGAGTTTGGCCGTCATTAGGGACTCGAGGATGCCGACCATGGCCATGGCCAGCGCGTAGGGGGCGATGATCGTGAGCGTCTCTGCGTTGAGGGGAACGTTTGGGATGAAGAGTTCGGGGAGGCTCTTGGGCAGTTCGCCCTGGTCGCCGACGGTGGGCACGTTGATTGCGATGGTGACGGTTGCGATGGTCAGCACCACGATGGCGACCAACGGGGCGGGGATAATCGTGGTGAACCGGGGCATGACGACCATGATGATGATCCCGATCGCCACCAGCGGGTACACCATGAACGGCACCCCGAGCAAATGCGGCAACTGTGCGATGAAGATGAGGATGGCCAAGGAGTTCACGAATCCGACCATGACGCTGCGCGGGATGAAACGCATGAGCTTGGCCACGCCCAGCACGCCCAGGATCACCTGCAGGAGCCCGGCCAGGATGACCGTGGCGATGAAATAATCCATGCCGTACTCGCGTGCTACCGGGGCGATCACTAGGGCGATGGCTCCCGTTGCGGCGGTGATCATCGCGGGGCGGCCGCCGAGGAACGCAATGGATACGGCCATCACGAAGGACGAAAACAGTCCAACCCGTGGGTCGACGCCAGCGATGATGGAGAACGAGATCGCTTCCGGGATCAGCGCCATCGCGACGACGAGGCCGGCGAGAGCTTCTCGGGTGAGGAGCCGCGGAGTTCGAAGTGCTGTCATCACCGATGGCTCGGCTTTGTAACGGTCGGGCGTGGGGGATTTTTGAGCGAGTGCCATGGGGCCTCCAGGGACGGGGCTCGCGGTGGCGGGCCAGAATAGGGCGAAGGGGAAGGGGAAGGGGTGCGCCCGGTGCGCACAATCATCCGCCGATACGGCGAGGATGGATGGTGGGCTGTCACACAATGTCAGCCGACGATCACAACTCTACCCTAACGTTAGGGTTATGTTCGAGTCCACGCATGAGAGGTCCCGCCATGTCACCGACTGAGCCAACGGCAACTATGCATATCGGCGAACTGGCCGAACGCACCGGACTGTCATTGCGAACCATCCGCCACTACGACGAAATCGGTTTGCTCAGGGCCTCAGGCCGGACTGATGGCGGCTTCCGTCTCTACACGGACGAAGATCTGGCCCGGTTGATCCTGATCCGGCGCATGAAGCCGCTGGGCTTCTCGCTTGAAGAAATGATGTCGCTCCTCAAGACCATCGACACACTGGATGGCGCCATCGAGGGCGCCGACATTGCCGCCGTGAGGTCAGACTTGGAGTCCTTCATCGCACAGGCCGAGGAGCGGCGCCAGGGGCTGCGGGATCAGCTCGCAATGGCCGACGAATTCCTTGCTCTCCTGCGCCAGCAGTGAGCTAGTGCCCTGCGGTGGACTCAGGTGGCTGAAGGTTTAGAACAGCTCACTTCCGCGAATTCATGGGACTCTGAGTAGTGTGACCCGCTGTCGCCCTGACGACCGCCGCTCGACCGAAAACGGCATCGCTGACGGTGACGACAGCTTTTTCGAAGAATGTCCTTGCCGTCGAATCCGCTGCAACATTTGAAGCCCGCGGACTCGGCAAGGCCGTGTTGTCCGTGAGCCTGAGCGTCTCTGACGACGAGCGGCTCAATGAAGTGCCGGGCGAGTGAGCCCCGCCGATCGAGATCGATGCCCCTCTGGCGCTGGAGCCGGGCACACTCACGATCCCGTTCGACACGGCGGACCTGGCCAGGCATTGTTCTGTCCGGGCGCGAGGTGGAAGCTGACACGTTGTCTTCATGGGTACGGGAACAGTTAGCCGCATTGGTCTGAACTCAGGTGGGACACCATGAGCGCCAGCCGCGTGCGCAGCGTCATCTACGGCGAAGCGTTGAAAGCTTTCCTCTATCGGCGCGAGGTCCCAGTCAAGCAACTCTCCGAACTCGTGCGGACGGCTCTGGCTGTCTGAAGAATTCAACTGCGCGAGTCCGAGCGTTCGATCAGTCGACGTTGCCTGAACGAGCAGCCACACCCACGCCGAAACCCACGGCCTTGACCCAGCCAGTGTGCTGCGGGACTCGTGGAACGAACGAGAACGTGGCACCGCCGACGACGTCGGCCCCGTCTTCTCCCGCCGAATGGAACGACGTATCGAAACGGCCCCCGCCAACCAGGCGCCAGCAGTGGCCGGGCGTCCGCCGCAGTCGACGTGTTCCGCGACCGGTACGATATGGACCCGGCACAGACCGAGGCCATTCCCGCGGCGTACCGTGAGCGCGCGGTTGGTGCCGAACTCGCGGCGCGCGTAGCTACCCTGCAGAAGAAGCAGGCTCAGAGCACCCCGCCGAACGCTCGCGAAACCGGCCGGCATAGGCCGGACACCGCACTCGACGTGATGCGCGCCGCGAACCGGATTACGGCAGGTAAGCAGCGTAAAGCGCAACGCGCCGCCGGCCTCACCGTAATGCCGCGGCAGGCCACGCGCGGAGACCAGACGACACATTCCGATGACCAGCGTACCCGCGATGACGGCCGCGAACGGTAGAAAATCCGACGCCTCAATGCCGTCGAGCAAGGAAGTCCCGAGCCTCATTTGATCGATTTTCGAAACGACGCGAATTTGAAACTGCTGATCCTTGAGCACCCGGGCGATCGGGCAATCGCGCGACTTTCAGACCGCCCCGCGGTCCGTTCGGAGACATCCCGACCGAGAGCACCCGCCGACAGGAGTGGGTGCGCCTTGCCGCCGAAGTCGACGTGTTCCGTGACCGGTACAAGGTTGAACCGACCCAAACCCAGGCCATCCCTGATGGCGTACCATGAGCGCAGCGTTGGCGCGGAGCTCGCGGTACGAGTGGCGGACCTGCAAGAGAAGCAGGCTCAGAGCGCGCCGCCGAGCAAGTGCGGGGCCGGCCAGCAGATGCCGGCTACCGCGCTCGACGAGGTGCGCGATGCGCGCTGCCGGCCTGACCGTAAAGGCCCGCCCGGCTACCCGCGGCGACGAGTCGAAATCGACCGACGACCCTCGTACCCGTGCCGCCGGCCTCGAACGGTAAGACCGGCGAAACCTCCGCCAAGCTGAGGCGGGAGTCCCGTGTTCGCCCCGGAGCTACAGTCCTTGCGCCAGCCGGTAGTATGCCTGGTTCCATCGCACCTCACGGCCGAAGTCACGCAGTGTCGTGGACTGGTCGATCAGGAGGAGTTCGGTGTGAGCCATCTCGGCGTAGTCCTGGAAGACCTCGATGCCGACGGCAGTCGACATGACCGTGTGGTGGGCGGCGCCGGCGGTGAGCCAGGCGGCGGCGGAGGTGGCGAAGTCGGGCGCGGGGCGCCAGACGGCGCGGCCGACCGGGAGCTTCGGGAGTGCCTCGGTGGGCTCGACGACCTCGACCACGTTGGCGATGAGTCGGAACCGCTCGCGCATGTCACTCATCGCGACCACGACGGCGGGGCCGGGGGCGGCGTTGAAGACCAGGCGCACGGGGTCTTCGCGGTCGCCGATTCCGAGCGGGTGGATTTCGAGTGTGGGCTTCTCGGTTGAGAGCGCCGGGTTTACTTCGAGCATGTGGGCACCGAGGATCAGTTCGTCCCCGGGGGTGAGGTCATAGGTGTAGTCCTCCATCAGGCTCGCACCGCCGGGCAGGCCGGCGCCCATCACGTTGGCCACGCGCACGAGGATGGCCGTCTTCCAGTCGCCCTCCCCGGCGAAGCCGTAGCCCTGTTCCATCAGCCGCTGCACGGCGAGGCCCGGCAGCTGGCGGAGCGCGCCGAGGTCTTCGAAGCTAGTGGTAAAGGCGCTGAAGCCGCCGGCCTCGAGGAAGGACTTGAGTCCGATCTCGATCGCGGCACCGTATCGGAGCGACTCGTGGCGTTCGCCGCCCACGCGCAATTCGGGGGCCACGTCGTAGAGGTCTTCGTACTCCGCGACCAGAGCGGTGATCTCGGCATCCGTCGCCGCGTGCACGGCCTCGGCGAGTTCGTTGACCGGCCAGGTGTTCACCTGCACCCCGAAGCGCAGTTCGGCCTCGGTCTTGTCGCCCTCGGTGACGGCGACGTAGCGCATGTTGTCGCCGAAGCGGGCGAGCTTCATGCTGCGGGACGCGGCCCAACCGGCGGCCGCGCGGGTCCAGGTGCCGATCTGGTTTGTCACGGCCGGGTTGGAGACGTGGCCGACGACAGTCTTGCGGGACACGCCGAGACGGGTCTGGATGTAGCCGAACTCACGGTCGCCGTGCGCGGCCTGGTTGAGGTTCATGAAGTCGAAGTCGATCTCGCTCCAGGGCAGTTCGACGTTGGCTTGGGTGTGCAGGTGCAGCAGCGGCTTGGTCAGGGCGTCGAGCCCGGAGATCCACATCTTCGCGGGTGAGAAGGTGTGCATCCACGCGATCAGGCCGATCACCCGGTCATCCGAGTTCGCGTCGAGCGCCGCGCGGCGAATCGAGTCCGAGTCGGTGAGCACGGGCTTCCAGACGATTTTCACCGGGATGTCGCTGCTTGCGCCGAGCGCGTCGGCGATGGTCCTGGACTGCTCGGCGACCTGACGCAGGGTCTCCTGGCCGTAGAGGTTCTGGCTTCCGGTGAGGAACCAGACTTCGTAGTGATCGAGGGTGGTGGTGAGTGTTGGCATTAGCGCAGTGCTCCTTGCGGTGCTTGTCCGTAGACGTTCTGATAGCGGTTGAAGAGGGAGTCGATCGCGGCTTGCGGGATCGGGATGAGGTCTCCGCCCTGGCGGGCGAGGTGCACGGTGCGGGCGACGTCCTCGACCATCACGGCGGCCTTGACGGCGTCGCGGGCGTCCTTGCCGATCGTGAACGGGCCGTGGTTCTGCATCAGCACCGCGCGGGACCGGTGGCCGGTGAGGGCGTCGACGATGCCGCGGCCGATGGTGTCGTCACCGATGATAGCGAACCGGCCGACGGGCACGGGGCCGCCGAATTCGTCGGCCATCGCCGTGATCACGCACGGGATCTCTTCCCCGCGGGCGGCCCATGCTGTGGCGTAAGTGGAGTGCGTGTGCACGACTCCGCCCACCTCCGGCATGTTGCGATAGACGTAGGCGTGCGCGGCGGTGTCGCTCGATGGCGACCGGTCGGAACCGGGGGAGCCGGGAATGACGGCGCCCGCGAGGTCACACAGGATCATGTTCTCGGGCGTGAGGTCGGCGTAGTCGACGCCGCTGGGCTTGATCACGAAGAGGTCGGCGCCGGGCACCCGGCCGGAGACGTTGCCGCCGGTCCAGACCACGAGCCCGTAGCGGGCGAGCTCGCCGTGTAGGCGGGCGACGTCCTCACGGACACGAATGACAGCGGCGTCGACGGTGGGGCCGAAGCGGCTCATGCCGGCACCGCCGCCGAGTGCAGCGATGCACCCGCCTCACGCTTCAGCGCCTTCAGACGGTGCATCACGCCGTTCGCGCCCCGGCCGAAGTAGTCGTGCAGCAGCGTGTACTCGGCGAACAGTTTGTCGTAGGCCGTCGCCGACTCGTCGTTGGGTGTGTACACGTTCTTGTTGAGCTTGCCCATGGCCTGGCCGGCCGCGCGCACATCGGGGTACGCGCCGGCGGCGACCGCCGCGTGGATGGCCGAGCCGAGCGCGGGCCCCTGCTCGCTGTCGATCGTTGAGATCGGCATCCGCAGAATATTGCTGTAGGTCTGCATCAGGAAGGCATTCTTGAGTAGCCCACCGGCCACGATGAACTCGGTCACCGGCACGCCGCTCGCGTTGAAGGTCTCGACGATCGTGCGCGCGCCGAATGCGGTGGCCTCGAGCAGGGCCCGGTATATCTCCTCGGGCCGGGTGGTGAGGGTCGTGCCCAGCACGAGGCCGGAGAGTTCATGGTCGACGAGCACTGAGCGGTTGCCGCTGTGCCAGTCGAGGGCGATCAGCCCGTGCCCGCCGACGGGCTGGTCCTTGATCAGCTCGGTGAGGTGCTGGTGCACGCTCAGGCCCGCCGCCTCCGCCGCGGCGAAGTAGCGGGCGGGGACCTGGTTGTTGACGTACCAGGCGAAGATGTCGCCCACGCCGGACTGCCCGGCCTCGTAGCCGTAGAGTCCGGAGACGATGCCGCCGTCGACGACCCCGCACATGCCGGGAACCTCCGCGAGCCGGTCCGAGTTCATCACGTGGCAGGTCGAGGTGCCCATGATGGCCACCATCTGGCCCGGCAGCACGGCCTGGGCGGCCGGGCCGGTGACGTGAGCGTCGACGTTGCCGACCGCCACGGCGATGCCCTCCGGCAGTCCGGTCCAGGCGGCGGCCTCCGCGGAAAGAGTGCCGGCGGATGCGCCCAACTGCCCGATCTCATGAGCCACCTTGTCGACGGCGAACCGCGCGAAGCCGGGATTGAGAGCGGCAAGGAAATCCTCGCCGGGGTAAGCGCCGTCCTGCAGGATGCCCTTGTAGCCGGCGGTGCAGGCGTTGCGCACATAGTGGCCGGTCAACTGCCAGACGATCCAGTCTGCCGCCTCGACCCAATGGTCCATCCGGGCGTAAAGTTCCGGGTCTTCCTCCAGCAGCTGGAGGCCCTTCGCGAACTCCCATTCGCTGGAAATCAGGCCACCATAGCGTGGCAGCCAACTCTCGCCGCGCTCGGCCGCGAGCTGGTTGATCCGGTCGGCCTGGGGCTGTGCCGCGTGGTGTCTCCATAGCTTGACGTAGGCGTGCGGGTGCCCGGCGTACTCCGGCAGCTCGTTCAGCGGGGTGCCGTCGGCGACGACGGGAACCATGGTGCAGGCGGTGAAGTCGGTGCCGATGCCGATGACGCGGGCCGGGTCGATGCCCGCGTTGGCGATGGCGGCCGGCACGGCGCTCTTCAGCACGGCGACGTAGTCCTGCGGAACCTGCAACGCCCACTCCGGCGGCAGCGTCGCGGCCGTGGCAGCAAGAGTGGTGTCCATGACTGCGTGGGGATAGTCGAGCACGGCCGAGCCGAGTTCGGCGCCGTCCGAGACCCTCACGACGACCGCCCGGCCGGAAAGGGTGCCGTAGTCGACACCTATGACGTAGGACTCGGCGCCGGTTGGTGTCTGCGC
Organism: Cryobacterium sp. Sr3; assembly: GCF_004402835.1. Classification (NCBI taxonomy): domain Bacteria; kingdom Bacillati; phylum Actinomycetota; class Actinomycetes; order Micrococcales; family Microbacteriaceae; genus Cryobacterium; species Cryobacterium sp. Sr3. The sequence continues at coordinate 34,657 of NZ_SOFA01000035.1, forward strand.
ATCTGGTTGTGCTGCGGTCTCACTCATGAATCGACTCCCTTGCCGGCACGCGGATACAGAACGTCAACTTCGTCTGAGATTCACCGTCGATAACTGTTGGCGTTAGTGAATGTTAGCGCACTATCAAGTGCTGTCAATCGATGATGGGCGCCCTGTCAGGTTGACAAGTCTGCCATTGACGGGGCTGATATCCGCTCCCTTCAGGCCTTTATGACACCAGGCATGGTGCGCTAACATGTCTGAATCGGGGATTTTCTTTTCGGGAGGGGGTGCGCATGGGCAGGGAACCTCGACCGGGCGGCCGCAGCGTGCGCATGATCGACGTGGCGAAACTCGCCGGAGTGTCGCAACAGACTGTGTCTCGCGTCGTCAATGAACACAACAATGTCAGTCCGGACGTGCGCGAACGGGTCGAACGGGCCATCACGCAGTTGCGCTACAACCGCAATTCCGCCGCACGCGCCCTCGCCACGAACCGGTCCATGAACCTGGGCGTGGTCTCCTACTCCCTCCCGGTGCACGGTTCAGCCCTGGTCCTCTTCGGGATTGCCGAGGAGGCGCGGCGCAACGGCTACGCCACGAGCCTGGTGAGCATTCCCCAGGTCGATTCGGCCGACATTCGTGCCGCGCTGGACACGCTCGTCGCGGACGCGGTGGATGGGATCATCGTGCTCGCCCCCATGACGGCAGCCGTCGAGGTGCTGCGGGCACTGGACCCCGACGTTGCGATCGTGCGGTTCGAACAGGGCTCACCGGCAAGCTCGACGGCCGTGTCGATGGACGATGTGCTCGGCGCGCGACTGGCAACCCGGCACCTGATCGGGCTGGGTCACGAAACCGTTTGGCACGTGGGAGGCCCACCCGGCTGGATGGCCTCGGAGGCGCGGCGTGCTGGGTGGCTGTCCGAACTCGCTGCGCACCACCGCACGGTCAATCCCGAGTTTCGTACCGACGACTGGACGGCCGATTCCGGCTACCGGGCAGGCTTGGAGATCGCCGATGATTCCTCTATCACCGCGGTTCTGGTGGCCAACGACTCGATGGCCCTCGGCGTGATCAAAGCGCTTTACGAGCGGGGCGTCCAGGTACCCGGCGATGTGAGCGTCGTCGGCTTCGACGACATGAGCGAGGCCCGCTACTTCCAGCCGAGCCTCACGACCGTCCGCCTCGACTTCAACGAGGTCGGCCGGCTGGCGGTTGAGCGGGTGCTTCGCCTGATGGGCGGCGAGCCCGCGGAGCTGATCCCCGTCATTCAACCCGAGCTGATGGTTCGGGGGAGTACTGCGACCCCGCACCCCTGACCTGACCGTGCGGGCGGTAGATGCAACGTTGTAAAATGTGATCGGATGTCGACGCATTCGTCAATCGCACATTTAAGGAGTCCTCATGGCGGCAACGCTGCACGACGTTGCGAGGATCGCCGGGGTCTCTATCAAGACGGTCTCCAATGTCATCAACGACTACCCACACATCCGGCCGTCGACCAAGCAGCGCGTCGTTGAGGCGATTGCGGAACTCGACTATCAGCCCAACCTGTCGGCCCGCAGTTTGCGCTCCGGGCGCACGGGTGTGATCGGGCTCGCCGTGCCGGAGCTGTCGCTCAGCTACTTCGCGGAACTCGCGGACGCCGTGATCCGCTCCGCCGAGCGCCACCACATGACCGTGCTGATCGAACAGACCGGTGGCGACCGCCGACGGGAGATCGAGCTGCTCTCCAGCCCGCGCCGACAGATGACCGACGGCCTGCTCTTCAGCGCCCTCGGCATGGACAGCGACGACTCCGAGTACCTGCGGGTGGGCTATCCGCTCGTGCTGCTGGGTGAGCGCATCTTCGGTGGCCCGACGGATCACGTCACGATGCGCAACGTGGACGCCGCGAGGGCCGCGACCGAACACCTGATCAGTCAGGGGCGCCGGCGCATCGCCATTATTGGCGCGCACGAGGGGGAAATCATCGGATCGGCCGGTCTGCGTCTTCGGGGCTACCGCGAGGCACTTGAGGCTGCCGGCATCCCGTTCGACCCTGCCCTGGTCGGAAATACGACGCTGTGGCACCGATCGAACGGCGCGTCCGCGATGCGCGACCTCCTCGCGTCGGGGGTGCGATTCGATGCCGTCTTCGGGCTCAACGACACCCTGACCCTCGGCGCCATGCGGGTGATGCAGGAGGCAGGTCTGCGCATCCCGGAGGATGTCTCGACGATTGGCTTCGACGACCTCGACGAGGCCCAGTACAGCCTGCCGACCCTCTCCACCGTCGATCCCGGCCGGGAGGAGATTGCCGAGACCGCCGTGCGAATCCTGCTCGAACGCATCGCGGAGACGAACCCGGCCGCCCCGCCCCGGGAGGTGCTGGCCGATTTCCGCGTGGTTGAACGTGAGTCCACGGTGTCCCTCACCGCTTGACCGCCTGTACTCGGAGAAATCTCGGCAATTCGCTTGACAGCAAGCCTCTGGACTCGCAATGATAAATTTACAACGTTTACCTACAACGTTGTAAATTTGCCAGCAACGGCCCGCGCCCCCCGCTGGTGTCTCGGATTGACCGCACCAACTCCTGCACCACTCAGCCGCCTCGCGCGCTGATCACAGTACGAACAACGGTGTTCCACCACCGTGAGAGGAAACCAAAAAACATGAAGGTCAAGTTCATGGCCGCGATCGGCGTCATCGCCGTCGCCGCCGCCGCACTCACCGGATGCTCCGCCGATGGCGCCGCATCGAAGTCGAAGCCGGAAGCCTCCTGCACGAACAAGATCGTGAATAAGGAAGCACCCCAGGTCACGGTCTGGGCCTGGTACCCCGCGTTCGAAGAGGTCGTAGACGTGTTCAACACCAGCCACGACGACGTGCAGGTCTGCTGGACGAACGCCGGCCAGGGCAACGATGAATACACCAAGTTCTCCACCTCGATCGAGTCGAAGTCCGGCGCCCCGGACGTCATCATGCTTGAGTCCGAGGTGCTCTCGAGTTTTACCATCCGCGATGCCCTCGTCGACCTCACGGAATACGGCGCCAACGACGTGAAGGACAAGTACACCGAGGGCTCCTGGAAGGACGCGTCGAGCGGCGACGCCGTCTATGCCATCCCGGTCGACGGCGGCCCGATGGGAATGCTCTACCGACAGGATCTTTTCGACCAGTACGGTATTCCCGTTCCCACCACCTGGGCCGAGTTCGCGACCGCGGCGCAGGCCCTCAAGACCGCCGGCTCAGATGGCGTGCTCGTCAACTTCCCCACCAACGGCCGGGCCTTCAACCAGGCTCTCTTCGCCCAGGCCGGATCTGTGCCGTTCACCTACGACTCGACTAGCCCGATCGACATTGGCATCGCCGTTGACGACCAGGGATCGAAGGACGTGCTGAACTACTGGAACGACCTCGTACAGAAGGGTCTTGTCACAACCGACGACGCCTTCACCGCCGACTACAACACCAGCCTGGTCGACGGCACCTACGCCGTCTACCTCGCCGCGGCGTGGGGACCCGGCTATCTGCAGGGGCTCTCCGACGCCGACACGGGGGCCGTCTGGCGCGTCGCCCCGCTGCCGCAGTGGGACACGGCCAACCCTGTGCAGGTCAACTGGGGTGGTTCGACCTTCGCCGTGACCAGCCAGGCCACGGACAAGGAGCTCGCCGCCCAGGTAGCCATCGAGATCTTCGGCACAGACGAGGCGTGGAAGATCGGCGTCGAAAAGGGCGCACTGTTCCCCTCCTACACGCCGATGCTCGACTCCGAATACTTCGTCAACCTTGAGTACCCGTTCTTCGGTGGACAGCAGATCAACAAGGAGGTCTTCCTGACTGCGGCTGCCGGCTACGGCGGCGCGACGTTCAGCCCGTTCCAGAATTACGCCTACGACCAGCTCACCGAGGAGCTTTACTCCATGGTGCAGGGCGAACAGGACGGTTCGCAGGCGCTCGACGACCTGCAGGCCACCCTCGTGAAGTACGCCGCCGAGCAGGGGTTCACGGTCGCCAAGTAAGGCGGCTCACACCGCACCCGCTGTCGGCCGGTCGCACTGGCTGGCCGACAGCATCCCTCAGCCCATCTGGGCTTCGCTTGGAAAAAGGATGAATTCATGGCACTCACGCCTGCGGCCACCAAGGCGGCCCCGCCGCTGCCGGTTCGGAAGCCGCGAAGAAACAGCATCGATCTGATGGACCGCAAGCGCCAACGCTGGGGCTGGCTGTTCGTAGCCCCGTTCGGTATCGTCTTCCTCACCTTCCTGGTGGCACCGCTCGCTTACGCGTTCTGGATGAGCCTGCACACGAGCACCCTTGCCACCGGCACGACCTTCACCTGGTTCGCGAACTACGTGAAAGCCTTCACCGACCCGATCTTCCTCGGCGGACTCGGACGGGTCGGCCAGTTCGCGCTGATTATGATCCCCGCCCAGATGATCGTCGCCCTCGTGGCTGCGCTCGTGCTCGACAACCTCTCCACCGCCCTGTCGAAGTTTTCCCGACTGATGATCTTCGTGCCCTACGCCATCCCCGTCGTGATCGGGGCGTTGATGTGGGGCTTCCTCTACAGCCCCCGTTTCGGACCGGCCACCGATATCTTCGGCCTCGTCGGCCTCGCCGCGCCCGACTTCCTGTCCCAGGGCAGCATCTTCGCGAGCCTCGTCAACATCGTCACCTGGCAGTGGGCCGGCTACTACATGATCATCATCTACGCAGCCCTCCGCGGTATCGACCCGGCGATCTACGAAGCCGCCCGGCTGGACGGCGCGAATGGCCGGCAGATCGCCCTCCGAGTCAAGGTGCCGATGATCTCCTCCTCGATGGTGATGGTGCTGATCTTCTCCCTGATCGGCACCCTCCAGTTCTTCACCGAACCGCAGGTGCTGCGCGCCGTCGCCCAGGGTGCCATTCCTGTCTCCTACACACCGAACATGTACGCGTACTCGCTTGCCTTCTCCTACAGCCAGTTCAACTACGCCGCGGCGATCTCGTTCGCGCTCGGCATCGTGGTCTTCATCGGTTCCTATCTCTTCCTCTTCCTCACCCGCAAGCAGAGCGGACTCAAATAATGGCGATTCTCACGCCCCGGAGGGATGCCGCCGTGCAGCCCAGCCAGGTCGACTCAGGCTCCCTCGTACGCCGCCGTAACACCACGCGCGACGGTGGCAGACGGATTGGGTCGCACGTCCTGTTGCTCATCCTCGTGATCTACTTCATCACCCCGTTGTGGTGGCTCGCCGTGGCCGCGACCAAGGACACCGCTGGGCTCTTCAGTGGTACTGGTGGGCCGCTCTGGTTCGATCAGAACTTCAACCTGTGGAACAACATCGCGGGGCTGTTCGAACACCAGGGCGGCATCTACTGGCGCTGGTTGGGCAACTCATTCTTCTACGCGTTCACCGGCGGAATCGGCGCCACCATCCTCGCGGTGCTCGCCGGCTACGGCTTCGCGAAGTACCGGTTCCGCGGGCGCAACGCCTTCTTCTCGCTGCTGCTGGGCGCCGTGATGGTGCCCATGACGGCGCTTGTGATCCCGACCTTCGTGCTGCTGAGCAACTTCGGCCTGGTCAACACGATCTGGGCCGTCATCCTGCCCTCGCTGCTGAGTCCTTTCGGCGTCTACCTGATGAGGGTTTACACGCAGGATGCCATTCCGGATGAACTGCTCGACGCCGCCCGCGTTGACGGAGCCGGCGAACTGCGCACCTTCTTCCAGGTGGCGCTGCCGCTGCTGCGGCCCGCCATCGTCACGGTACTGCTGCTCTCGGTGGTCGGTACCTGGAATAACTTCTTCCTGCCGCTGGCCGTGCTCAGCGACCCAAACCTGTTGCCTGTGACTGTCGGACTCAACAACTGGCAGGCGCTGTCCAACGCCGGAGCCGGCGGCGAACAGGTCTGGAACCTGATCGTCACGGGGGCCTTCGTCTCGGTGCTCCCGCTCATCATCGCGTTCCTCTCCCTACAGAAGTACTGGCAGGGTGGCCTCTCGCTCGGCGCACTCAAGTAGGCGGCGGCCCGGGCCCCGGACATCCGTCATTCGCACTCTCCCACGTCTTGACCAGCACGAAGAAAGAAACACCATGTCTACCGCCAGCCTCACCCTCGACCCGCACTTCACGGTCGGAGCCATCAACCGCCGCCTGTTCGGATCGTTCGTCGAACACCTCGGCCGGTGCGTCTACGACGGCATCTATGAACCCGGGCACGCCTCGGCCGACGCGGAAGGATTCCGCGAAGACGTGATCGACCTCGTCAAGGAACTCGGCGTGTCGGCGATCCGCTACCCGGGCGGCAACTTCGTTTCCGGCTTCCGCTGGGAGGACAGCGTGGGCCCGCGGGCTGCGCGGCCGACCCGGCTCGACCTGGCCTGGCATTCCACCGAGACCAACCAGATCGGCCTGCATGAGTTCTCGTCGTGGCTGGAGAAGGTCGGCAGCGAGCTCATGCTCGCCGTCAACCTCGGTACCCGGGGTGTGGCGGAAGCGCTTGACCTGCTCGAATACGCCAACCTCGGCAACGGCACGGACCTCGCCGAACGTCGGATCGCCAACGGGAAGCGGGATGCTTTCGGCGTGAAGATGTGGTGCCTCGGTAACGAGATGGACGGCCCGTGGCAGCTCGGCCACCGCTCGGCCGACGACTACGGCAAGATCGCCTCCCGCGCCGCGAAGGGGATGCGCCAGCTCGACCCATCGGTCGAACTGGTGGTCTGCGGCTCCTCAAGCGCGCAGATGCCGACCTTCGGCGAGTGGGAACGCGTTGTGCTCGGCCACACCTATGACGACGTCGATTACATCTCTTGCCACGCCTACTACGAGGAGAAGAACGGCGACCTCGACTCCTTCCTGGCCTCCGGCGTCAACATGGACCGTTTCATCGAATCGGTCGTCGCGACCGCCGACCACGTGAAGGCCGTTCGGGGGAGCGACAAGACCATCAACATCTCCTTCGACGAGTGGAACGTCTGGTATATCGACCGGTTCGAGGGCGTCGACAAGATCACCGGAATCGACAATTGGCCGGTCGCGCCGCGCCTGCTAGAGGACTCCTATACGGTGGCGGATGCCGTGGTGTTCGGCAGCCTGCTGATCTCACTGCTCAAGCATGCCGACCGCGTGACGAGCGCGTCGCTCGCGCAGCTCGTCAACGTGATCGCTCCGATCATGACCGAGCCGAACGGGCCGGCCTGGCGGCAGACGACCTTCTTCCCGTTCGCGGTCACCTCGCGGCTCGCCACAGGGGTCGCCCTCGAGGTCAAGCTCGAGACAGAGCACTACGACACCGAGGTATACGGCACCGTGCCGCTCGTCGACGCGGTCGCGACCCACGACGCGGCGACCGGGGGGACATCCGTGTTCCTGGTGAACCGTTCGCAGATGGAGGACGCGACGATCACGATCGATGTCGCCGCGCTCGGGCCCGTGGGCATCGTCGAGGTGCAGACCCTAAGCGACGCGGATGTCTACGCCGCGAACACGCTCGAGGCCCGCGACCGCGTCGGCCTGGCCACCAACGCGTCGGCGCTGTGCGCGAACGGAGTGGTCACGCTCACTCTTCCGCCGGTCTCCTGGACGGCTCTCGAACTGCGGGCGGAGTGACCGAGTCGTCATGAGCGAAGAGGGTGTGATGGCTGCGGCGCCTTCAGGGGCCCAGTACGAAATCACCGGCCACGGCTACCGTGCCGTCGTGACGGGGACCGGAGCCACCCTGCGAGTGCTGCAGTATGACTCACGGGACCTGATCGTCAGCTTTGCGGAGGATCAGCCGATGGTGAACTTCCGCGGGGTGCTCGCCGCGCCCTGGCCCAACCGGATCGCCGACGGGCGGTACCACCTCGACGGGGTGACCCAACAGCTGCCGATCAACGAGCCCTCGCGCGAGTGCGCCCTGCACGGGCTCGTCTACGACCGTGCCTGGCGACTAGTGCACCACAGTGACAGCGAGGTGGTGCTGGGCCTCCGGCTACCCGTCGGCGACGGCTACCCGTTCCAGCTCGACCTCCTAGCCCGCTACTGGCTCTCACCGGTTGGGCTCACGACGTCAATCGAGGCCACGAACGCCGGCACCGGCACGGCTCCATACGGGGTCTGCCCGCACCCCTACCTGCGCGCAGGCGACTCGCCGCTGCACACCTGGCAGCTCAGCCTGCCAGCCGAGCGATACTTGCGGGTCACACCCGACCGGTTGTTGCCCGACGGCCTCGCCGACGTCGTCGACGGCCCGTTCGACTTCCGCCAGCCGTGCCCGATCGGCTCTGTGCAGATCGACCACGCCTTCACCGGGCTCGTGCGCGACTCCGACGGCGTTGCCACCGTCGAGCTGCGCGATACCGACGGCAGCGGCGTGGCCATGAGTTGGGGAACGGACTGCCCCTGGCTACAGATCCACACCGCGGACTTGCCGACGCCGGGGATGAACCGGCTCGGCCTGGCCGTCGAGCCGATGACCTGCGCGCCGGACGCCTTCAATTCCGGGACCGACCTCATCTGGCTGTCGCCGGGCGCGTCCCACCGGGCGAGCTGGGTCATCGCCGCCCTGGCGTAGCGGCGGTTGGCAGGGAGGATACCCAAGGACCGACGCTGAACACTGCTGCGGCACTGCGCGCCGTCTTAACCGGTTTCACGTCCGGAGCACAATCTTGACGACAATCCCCGATTCCAAGGAGTTATGACATGACAACTACCCCCTCACAGCGACTGTGCTATGCCGGCGTTTCCATCTGACTGGACGATCTCTCCCGCGGCCGCCTCCGGACTGGCAGCCTCCGGAAGCTGATTGAGCAGAAAACCGTTACCGGTGTCACCACCAACCCCAGCATCTTCCACGCCGCCATCACATCGGGTACGGAATATGACGCGGCTATCTCGCAGAAGGCAGCAACTGGCACCAGCGTCGAGGACACCGTCTTCGAGCTCAGCACGGAAGCCGTTGCCAACGCCTGCGACGTCTTCCCCACCATTTATGATTCGACGCATGGGGTCGACGGCCGGGTATCCATAGAGGCCGAACCCGACCTCGCGAGCTGCAAATACGCGAGCCGGGGAGTACGAACGAAAAAGCCCCGGCATGTATCGCCAAGGACAGACGAGCATGAGTACCGGGGCTAATCGTTGGAGTGGGGGGACTCCGAGCCATAACGGCACCCGCGTGTCGCCCGTTGATCATTCCGCCGCGCCTAGTGACGGTAAGTTCGTGGCTTGGTCGCGGGTTTCGCACCGGTCAGCTCCGGCGGACCCACTGTTGTTGTGATGGGTCCCAGGCCCCGTCCTCGATTTCGGCGCTCAGGGCTGGCAGCAGCATCGCGTTGACCAGGGAGAGCGCATCTTCATGGTCGAGGAAGTCGCTCTGGCCCTGACCCCGTCGAGTGGACACCTCACAAGAGAGAATGTTCACTTTGGCAAGATCACGTCGGGACTTCACCCCTGAGTACAAAGACGAGGCCGTGAAGCTGGTTTTAACCACCGGCAGGGCTGTCGCAACTGTCGCCCGCGAGCTCGGAGTCAACGAGGCCACTCTGGGCCGCTGGGTGAGCGCGTTCAAGGCTCGGAACGAGACTGGGCAGACCGAGGTGACGGGGTTTGAACGAGCCGAGTTGCTGCGGCTACGCAAGGAAAACGCGGACCTGAAGATGGACAGGGCGTTCTTGAAAAAAGCGTCCATCTTCTTCGCCCAGGAAGCATCGGATACGAGCGTCTTGCGTTCGAACTGACGCTGGCGCAGAAGACCAACTTCACCATCATCCGCATGGTCCGCCTCCTCGAGGTATCCCGCTCGGGCTACTACGCCTGGATCGGCCGGCCGCCATCGCCGGCGTCGATTCGCCGGGTGCACATCGAGCAGAAAGTCTCCTTCTTCCACGGCGATTCCGACGAGGTCTACGGCGCCCCCGGGATCCTGGCCGATCTACGTGCTGACGGGGAGATCATCTCCCGCAAAACCGTCGCCGCGACCATGCGCCGCCTGGGATTGGCGGGCATCTGTCCGAAGAAGTGGAAGACGACCACCATCATCGACGCTCACAGCCGCCGCGTCATCGGGTGGGCCATCGCGGACCACATGCGCACCGACCTCATCCAGGATGCCTCACGATGGCCATGGTTCTGCGCGGGGACCGCCCGGCGACGGTGATCGTCCACTCGGACCGTGGCACCCAGGGCGTCGGAACAGATCACTCTCTTCGCGGCCAAGAACGGCATCACCCGGTCGATGGGATACACCGGGATCTGCTGCGGCAACGCCATGGCCGAGAGCTTCTTCGCGACCCTGAAAACCGAGTTCTACTACCGCCGGGTTTGGCCCACCCGAGCCCGCGCGATCCGCGGCGACGCGGACTGGATCGAGGACCGCTACAACCGCCGCCGCCGGCACTCCTCGATCGGGCACGTCACGCCAGTGGACTTCGAAATGCAATACTCGTCACAGGCCGCAGAGATTCAACTCGCCGCTTAACCCGTGTCCACTCTCCGGGGTCAAGGCCATGTGTGGCTCGACCCTACTTCGTGAAAGTTGAGATCACACGCAAAGCCTGAACGACCCTTGTTGCCGCGCATCATCACCGCAATGATGGATTTATGGCAGATAAGCAGAACGATGTCGATGAGATCTGGGATGACTGGAAAGACGCGGTCACGATGACCGCCAGTGAGATCAAATCGTGGCTCGACACGGACGAATCCAAGGAGGTCGGACAAAAAATCGATGGCAGCGGAGAGTCCATCGGGCACAAGTCCGGTCGCAGGATCGTGACAATTCTTGGAACGAAGAAAGCCGATCTGACTGCGTCCGATGTCGAACACATGCATAAGGTGGTCAGCTACGTGAAGCGGCACAGGGCACAGGGACCGGATTCTGATATCGAGCACTCACGATGGCGATACTCGCTGATGAACTGGGGAAATGATCCACTGAAGAAGGTATGACGTAATAGAAAGGTGCGGAGTTCACCAAGCGCGCCGCTGCAGGAGCGCCTGTTTCATCATGGGGCAGGTTCGGGAGGTGCGACGATTTCGGTGAATCCGGCTCGGTGGAACATGAAAACGGGGTTCCGACAAATCTCACAAGCAGCGTTTTGGCGCACCTGTATATAGGCGTGTTCAGCGCCGACGCAGCGTGGTTCGTCCTGTGCGTCGTGGCGTTTGGGACTGCCCCGCCGACGCAACGATCGCTGAAAAGGGTCTCGCACGAGCGACCACCGCACCGATCCCCCGGAAGCTGGTCAGCGTCCCCGCCTGGATCTCCTCCTCCCCGCGGCGCACTACGCTGCACCTGCCCGAGCACTGGCACTGTGAGAAACCCTGGACGGCCCTGTTCGACCAGAACTTTCGCCCACGACAACCCGCCTAATCGGACCAACCAACCAACCAGCCAGCATCGGCATCAACTGGAGTGCCAGGTATCACCCCGGGCCGCGAGACCCAGACCTCACCCGCACTTGAATCTCCCCAAGCCCGCCAAACCGAAATCAGGACTCGCTCAGGGGCACACCGGTGGATTGAGGCTAGGAGTCAGCGGCCCCCACGCCCGATAGACCTCAGAGCCGCGTTCACGCCGAGGGCTGTCCGGGCGCGGGCGCGGGGTGCAGGTGCTGCGTGTTCACGGGCTTCAAGTTCGACCACGTCTGCCTTCTATCGCATTTGCGCGGCGCAGATCCAACTTGTCACGCTTGCGGAGCTCCTGATCACAACGGCGCACGACGTAGAAAACCAAGCTGACGACCATCAAAACAACAACGATCACGGCGACGATCCACAACACATCGGCGGTATCCATTCGTGTTCCGCCCTTGGTAACGCAGGCGTTGGCGGTCTAGATGGCTTTCCTGAAAATGCGCTTCGCATGCTAGCCCCCCGGGTGCACTCCCCGCAGGTGTGTACATACGAGTTGATGCATATGATCATTGCGGAAACGAAAGGAATGAAAACTTGAGCGGCACTGACAAATTCAAGAATGACGGAGAAAAAGTCATCGGTATGGCTAAAGAAGCGGCGGGTGATGCCACGGACAACGACAAACTCCAAGCCGAAGGCAGGGCCGATCAAACAAAAGCCGACCTGAAGCAGGCCGGCGAAGACATCAAAGACGCCTTTCGAGGTTGATCATCATCGCGTCCGAACGGCAGCGCCAGGACCGAGAGACTCCTCGGAGGATCGCGCGGCGCGCCGTCACGCTTATCGTTCGCCGCTACCGACAAAACTCGGAGATTAGAGGATCAGCATGAATGGCAATGGCAGCACCCAGAATGAACCGATTGAGGCCCAGCACTCTCAATCGGATGACTACAAGGTCGCGGGGATTCTCGCACAGGAGGAGGCAGACCTCGCTGGCCACAGCAAGCCCCAAGTTCTCGACGCGTTGCGTGAACGATTCGCAAATACTGGTTACACCCTGAGCGAGGCAGCTCTCCAGGACCATGCACGTCGTATTGCCGGACTGCACCCGAATGATTTCTCAAGCAAGTGACCGTGACTAAGTAGCGGCACGCGGCGGCAAATTTTTTTGGATGCCAATAGGAGCCAGCGAAACCAGGCGGCGATGCAAATGTCTCGTTAACTCAGGACGCGGCCAGTATTTGACTTGAGCGACACTCCGAAGTGCGCTTCGACGCTGCCCGTATTCCCCGGGTGAGCCCACCTTCGTTTCTCTGCCCCGTCGCAGCTATGGCCTGGAGAATCTTGGCCCGGCGTCATCTTGAACTTGAAATGGTACCCACCGGACCTGCCTCTCGCTCGCGCCACTGCGAGCCCGGTAACGGTGTGCTCCGAAATGAGTGGTCGCTCCGATTCGGCCAGGCCGCGAAGATCCCGAATACGATCTTTCCGGGGTGACGTCCGTCTGATCTGACCGGTGTGTACCCGGCGCCTACGACTCGGTCAATGGCAGTGACGGGGACGAAATTATCGAACTTACATGCGACGTTGTCCTCATCACTGATGTGCTGATGAGCCATCCGGGGACCGGGACTCATCCGAGCAGAGTGGTATCCGTTTCTCGGGCCAGGCACTCGGTCTGAGCGTGAAACTCGGCGTGGTGTTCCGCTGTCCTAATAATGATGGACCAAGGCGACCCGTCCAGTCCCGACAACTTCGTCGCATTTTGCCAGACGTACAGCCACAGGCCGAGCATGGCCTCGTCGACCGCGGCCGGGGTCTTTAGATGGTGGTTGCAGATCGCAAACGTCGTGACGCTCAAGTGGTCGTAGATCAGGCCGAACGCGGCCTGATTACCGGAAGCCATGCTGAGCATCAGCGTCTGCTGATCAGATGCCTCAGACTTCGGCGTCACTGCACTGGTCCGCTTCGATAGCTCGCGTCCGTTGACATTGTTCTGCACATAGGATCTCCACTGCTGAAATGCCGAGGCTCGTGACATGTGGTGAAACTTGATTATGACCAAGTGATCTACGTGCGATACAGGTTGAGGTCATCGCGACACTAGCACTCGCTGCCGGTCTGGGGCTGTCTCCTGAACGGTTGAGTCGTGATTCGAGAAGATATCAGTGCCGGACACCGACGCCTCACCGGAATTTACAACGCCGGTGGAAGCGAACACGGACTTTCCACATTTCTGCTGACTACCGCAGAAGTCGCAGGCCATATTGGCCAACTCCTCTCGGCCGACGACGACTGGCCGATCAGTGGCCTCACCCAGCCTCACCCAAGAGGAAGTGGTCCTCCTCCTCGGCGAAATCAGCGGTTGGGGAGCCTACGATGCACGGCTATTGGTCATGCCACCGGACGCCTCGGTTCCGAACACCGTAAGGGGTTCGGCTACCGTATCTCTGCCAGCGCGGGGCTGCGAAGGGGGTTCAACCGACTTACGGTCCAGATGACGGCGGCGAAAATGACGGTGGCAACAGCGATAGCAAGGGCATAGAGCGCGACGATGCCGTATCCCTGTGCCGGGTTCAAGAAGGGGTAAGGCACCCATCCGTCGGTTGCCCCGCGGAGGAGCACGACCATGATCCACACGATGGGGTAGATGAGGGCAATCCATAGTTCGTTCCATCGGAGTGGGCTGCGGTCGTTGAAGATCAGCCAATCGAGGGCTGCGTAGAGGGGCAGGACGACGTGCAGCACGGTGTTGGCCCAGGCCAGAGAGACGCCTCCTTCGAGCCCGGCGAGCAGCAAGTTGTAAACGAATCCGGTGATAACTATGTAGGTTGTGGCACACCCGCGCGCTAATACCAAACGTAGGGATTGGTGTCTCCCGGAGAAGGAAACGAAGGCGGAGACTGCCAGCACAATGACCACAATGATGTTGCTCTGCATCGTGAAAAACCCAAAAAAGTTGAAGGGGTTGATCGTGGCGTGGGTGGCTGTGTCGAAGAATGTCGACACGATCGCCGCTATGCCGAGGAGCACGATGGTCAGGCGAAGTGAAGGAGCAAGGAGTTTCATATTTCGTCTCTGATCGGTGGTGCGGGTGCTGTGCACCTCTGTGTCAAGAATCCTAAGGGCTGCGACTTACACGGCAGATGCCAGTGCTGGGGAACTGATGCCCCTGAATTTGATTTCACGGCCCGGGGTGCATGCGCGAAGGATCGATGGGGCCATTAGCTCCCAGGCCTTTCGGTCGCTGGCGCACGAGCCACGACCGCGGTTCCCTGCGGGACCTGGACGGGTCGGCCAGGCATTCGCCCGGCTCGCGCGGCGTGACTATGTCAGTCGCGAAGCAGCGCATCGCAGCGAACGCATCCGAGAGCGCGCTGCTCCTTTTCCTGCCCAAGGGCGCAGTGGTGTTGACCATGACGCGGACAGCGTTTGAGAACTCCGGCCGTGCAGGCGAGTTCGGGCAGCACTGCTACGCGCCCGACTTCTATAGCTTCGAAAACACCCTCGTCGACAAATGATCGGGCACCTGGCCCGGAATCTCAGGGGTGCAACAACCTAAGTATCGAGACTGTCGCTGCGGTGCGTCCCGCTAGAATTCCACGCCTTAGGCGGCATCAACGCGGGCACGATCCTGGCGGTTGTGCCCTTGCGGCGGTAGAGGTGTCCTTGCTCAGGGTCGCCGTCCATGACGCTGGCGTCGGCTTGAATGATGGCGTGCCAGAGGGCCTTGAACCGGGCGACTTCTCCCGGGTGGAGCCACCAATGGGCGCACCACGGTATGGGTTTAGTTCCGACGACCTCGACAGTGGCGAGGTGGCTGGTGAGCCAGTCGAGGAACATTTGGCGGACGTCGACCATGGCCTCGTCAATGCTCGGTCGAGTCGCAGTCGTCGTGCTCCGCCATGTGCTGCCAAGTTGATCATGTAGTGGTTTGGGTCGGCGTTTATCTGCACGGCACGCGCGGCCGCGTCGGGCGTAAACGACCCCAGTTTGGCGCGCTCACGAGGCACTCAGCCGAACTGCACGCCGCGCTGCACCAGGAACGGCTGCGGGTCGACGGCGGTGCCGTCCGTTCGCACCTCGAAGTGCAGGTGGCAGCCGGTGGAGGCCCCGGTGCTGCCGACGCTCGCGATGACCTGCCCGGCGATGACCGTCTCGCCGACGCTCACGAGGGTCTGGCCTTCGGCAAGATGCGCGTAGCCGGTGGCGATACCGTTGCTGTGGTTGATCAGGATCCAGTTGCCGTAGGTACCCAGAGGTGCTGCCGTGGCCACGACCCCCGCGCTCGCCGCATAGACGGCCGCCCCGCACGCCGTGCCGATGTCGGTGCCGCCGTGGAAGTCGTTCACCTCAGGCAGCGGTTTATCGTGCCGGGGACCGAAGGCATCCGTCAGGGAGCCGACCGCCGGCGCGGCCCAGCCCGCACTGCTCGGCTGGCCTCGGAGCCGGCCGCCGAAGTCGTCGGTGCCGGCCGCGGGAACCAGGTTGGGCAGCGGTGTCAGAACCAGGGCGACCGGCGTGCTCGCCGCGAGATCGGCCACCTTAGCGGAGGCCGCATCGAGCTCCTGCTGGGCGCCCTCCATAGCGAGGCGGGTGTCGGCGAGCGGGATGGCCTCGATCGCTGCCCGAAGTGCGGCGTCCTGGTCCTGCAGCGCATTCTCACGTTTCGTGTCGGCGTCGACCTGGGCCTGCACCTCTTCGAGGCTGTTCGTGAGCCGGTCCAGGCTTTCGAGCGTGGCGAGCCGGGTGAGCAAATCATTACCGTCGCTGCTGCCCGCGAGCAGCACGTCCACGGCCTCGGGCCCCGATCGCTGCAGGGTGGCGCGAACGAGCGTCGCCAGCGCCCGCCGGGATGCCTCGGCCCTGGCGGCGGCGTCGGCGCCGTGGTCGCGCACCAGATCGGCCTGAACGACAGTGGCGTCATAGTCGGCCTTTGCCCCGGCGTAGGCCAGTTTCGCTGCGTCGTAGGCGGCCTGAGTGGCGGCGGCGGCCGTTCGGGCGTCTGCTGCTGCTGCCCGGGCGGCGGATGCCTGGGCCTCGGCCGTGCGGGCGGCCGCGGCCGCTTGCTGGGCTGAGAAGGCGGCGGCCTGCGCTACTTCTACTGCTGCTGCAGCTCGATCGGCTGAGGCGGATCCGGCATCCGCGGTCAGCTCTGCCGGTGCCGGTGCCGGTACCTGTGCAGTCGGCTCGGCGGACGGTTCAGGCTTCGTGGGTGCGGACGGCTCTTCGCCGGACGCTGGGGGAGTGGTGGGTGTTGGTGTTGGTGTCGGGGTCGGCTCACCCGTCGGCTCCGTGGTGGGGGCTGGAGCCGGTGCCGGTTCGAGCGTGGGGGTAGGGGTGATTGTTGGTTTGGGCTCGGGCTCGGGCTCGGGCTCGGGGACGGGTGTCGGGGTGAGCGTCGGCACCGAGGAAGAAGTCGGCGCATTGATGGGGCAGGGCGCGGCGACCGAGTCGACCGGATCCGCGGCCGGCGGGGCATTCGTCGAGAGGAGCGTGGGACATGTCTCAGGGACAGCGGGCACCGCGGCAGCCGGATCCTCCGTTGCAGCAATAGGGGCGTCGTCGGCGAGGGACCGTGTGGGTGTCCCGAAAATCGCGAGGGCGACGATGACGGCGGCGGCGAGCGGCGTCGCCAGGTACCGCGGCGGGACCGGGGGCAGGGAAAGGCGGAGACGAGATCGGGGGGAGAGGTTCATGAGTCTCCGCAGTTCACTGTTTCAGGGCATCGATTCAGGGTATCGACGGGCAATCCCGGGGCGGTTGCAACGGGTTAGCGGGTCACATCATGACATGGGCCCGAGGGGCCGACAAGCGATTGACGCAGCCCGGATGCCGTGCTGCCCTGCGACGCCTGCGGGGCCTCAGGCCAGCGGCCCGACCACGCCCGCCGCGGCATCCCGCACCGCGCCCGACGCCACGAGGCCCACGATCGCCTCGATCTCGGGGGAGAGAAACCGGTCGTGGCCGGGGCCGTCGGCCACCGTGCGTACGAGGGCCCGCACCGCGCCGGTGGCCGCGCCGGGAGTGAGCGGCGCGCGCAGGTCGAGCGACCGCGACGCCGTCATCACCTCGATCGCGAGCACCCGGCCGAGGCCGTCGATCGAGTGCCGCAGCTTGCGGGCGGCCGCCCAGCCCATCGACACATGGTCCTCCTGCATGGCCGACGACGGGATCGAGTCGACGGATGCCGGCACCGCCAGCCGCTTCAAAACCGACACGATCCCGGCGGCGGTGTACTGGGCGATCATCAGCCCCGAGTCGACGCCGACCTCGTGCGCCAGGAACGGCGGCAGTCCCTTGTTGCGGTTCGCGTCGAGGTGGCGGTCGGTGCGCCGCTCACTCATGCTCGCGACGTCCGCGGCGGCGATCGCGAGGAAGTCGAGCACGTAGCCCACCGGGGCGCCGTGGAAGTTGCCGTTGGACTGCACCCGGCCGTCAAGGGTGACCACGGGATTGTCAACCGCGCTGGCCAACTCGCGGCCGGCGATCAGGGCGGCGTGGTCCATCGTGTCCCGGGCGGCGCCGTGCACCTGCGGGGCGCAGCGGATGGAGTAGGCGTCCTGCACGGTGGGGTCGTCGGGACCGGAGTGGCTGGCGAGCAGCGGGGAACCGGCCAGCAGCGCGCGCAGATTGGCCGCGCTCGTGGCCTGGCCGAGCTGGGGGCGGAGGGCCTGCAGGTCGGCGGCGAAGGCGGCATCCGTGCCGAGGAGGGCCTCGACACTCATGGCCGCAGCGATGTCGGCGGTCGTGAGCAGGCGGGACAGGTCGGCGAGGGCGAGCACGAGCATCCCGAGCATGCCGTCGGTGCCGTTGATCAGGGCGAGCCCCTCCTTCTCGGCCAGCACGACCGGGGTGATGCCGGCCGCGGCCAGGGCCAGACCGCCGTCCATCAGGGTGCCGGACGCATCCCGCACCAGCCCCTCGCCCATCACCGCGAGCGCGCAGTGCGCGAGCGGTGCGAGGTCGCCCGAGCAGCCGAGCGAGCCGTATTCGTGTACGACGGGGGTGATCCCGGCGTTGAGCAGGGCCGCGTAGGTCTCGGCGACCACGGGCCGCACGCCGGTGCGCCCGGTCATCAGAGTCGACAGGCGTAGCAGCATCAGCGCGCGCACGACCTCGCGCTCGACTTCGGGACCGCTGCCCGCGGCGTGCGAGCGCACCAGGCTCGCCTGCAGCTGGGCGCGGCGGTCGCTCTCGATGAACGTCGTCGCAAGAGCCCCGAAGCCGGTAGAAATCCCGTAGTGCGGGTGCACGTCCTGCGCGAGTCCCTCGATGATGCGGCGGGTCGAGGCGACGCCCTCACGCGCCGCCGCGGGCAGCAGGACGGGCGCATCGTGGCGGGCCACCGCGGTGACGTCGGCGAACGAGATCGGGCCGGTACCCACGGTGACGGATGCGCTAGCGAGGTTCATACTCCGATTCGACACCAGCCGGACCGCCTGCACGACGGGATTAGAGTGGATGCTGTCCGGGATACCGGACATTCAGCGGTGCCGTTCACGCACACCGTTCACGGGAGGCAGGCGCATGACCCCGTCGAAGGTTCCGGCGGCGCAAAGCACGCTGCGCATCCTCTCCCATCTGGCCACGCAGCGTGGCCCGGTGCCGGCGTCCCAGATCGCCACGGCCCTCGGCCTGCCCCGCTCGAGCGTTTACGACCTGCTCGCGGTGCTCGCCGATCAGGGCTTCGTGGTGCACCTGCCCGAGGAACAGCGATACGGCCTCGGCCTGGCCGCCTTCGAGCTGAGCTCGGGCTTCTCCCGGCAGCAGCCCCTCTCACACCTTGGCCGTCCGCTCGTCGCTGCGCTGGTCGACCGGCTCGGTGAGAGCGCCCACCTCGTCGTGCTGCACGGGCGCGACGTGATCTACCTCGTCGAGGAGCGCGCCCCCCGTCGCCCGTCGCTGGTGACGGATGTCGGCGTGCGCCTCCCGAGCCACCTCACCGCGAGCGGGCGTGCGCTCCTCGCCGCGCTGCCGGCAGCCCAGCTGCGGGCGCTGTACCCCAACGCCGCCGCCTTCGCCACGCGCCACGGCCGGGGACCACGCACCACGGCGGAGCTGCGCACCCTGCTTGAACAGGTGCGCCGAGACGGGTATGCCCTGGAGGACGGGGAGATCACGGAGGGGATGGCATCCGTCGCCGTGGCCGTGCGCGACCACGCGGGCTGGCCCGCCGCGGGCATCGCCGTCACCTTCCCACGCGAGCGCATCGCCGAGGTGGACTGGCCGGCGCTCGCCGCGCAGCTCGGCGGCACCGCCGCGCAGCTCTCCCGGCGCATCCGCGGCACGTAGCCCTGCGGCGCATGTGTTGCCTGCCCTCGGCTCCCCGCCTCCGCGCTGCCTGCCGTGGCTCGCGGCCTCCACAACGCTCGCGGCGCACCCTGTGGAGGCGGGCGCACGTTAGAACATGTGCCCGCTTCCCTACCCTGCGCCGCGAGGACGCGCCGCATCGCCGGCCCGCCGCCGCCAGACGGCCTCGCGGCTACTCACCGAGCGTCGTGTGCAGGAAGGCAGCTACCTTCTCGCGCATGGTTGCGTCGAGGATGCCGATCGAGTGCAGCGTTCCCGGCACCGTCACGAGCTCGTGGGCGACGCCCGAGCGTTCGAGTGCCGCCGCATACCCGGTGGCCTGCGACAGCGGAATGTACTCGTCGGTCGACGAGCCGAGGAATACGGGCGGATCGCTGCGGTCAAGGGTGCTCGCCGGCGACGCGGCTGTGGCATTGGCGCAGTCGCGCAGGGTTTCGCAGCCGACGTAGTCGCGCACAATGTTCTGCAGCCCCGCGGGGGCCCGGCCCGTGACGAGCGCCTTGTGGCTGAGGTCGAGCGGCGCGGAGAGTTCGGCGACCGCGGCGACCCGGGCCCCCGTGGTCAGCGACCCGGAACCGCGGGTGCCGAGCAGTGCGGCGAGGTTGCCGCCGGCCGAGCCGCCGAACACGCCGATCCGGTCCGGGTCGATGCCGTGGGTCTGCGCATTGACGGGGTCGCGGACCCACTCCACGGCCAGGGCGACGTCGTCGAGCGCGGCGGGGAACACGGCATCCGGTACCATCCGGTAGTTCACCGAGTAGGCGACGAATCCCTCGGAGGCGAGCCAGGCGCAGACTGCGCGCCAGTCGCTGTTGCCCTTGTCGCCTCGAGCCCAACTGCCGCCGTGGATGGAGATGACGGCCGGACGCAGCGCGGCCGCCGCGTCCTCCGAGGACAGCACGACCGGCGGCGCCGCCTCGAGGGTCGTTTCCGCAGCGGGGGTGATCGCCGGCGAGCACACGTCGAGAGTGAGCACGGCACCGTCGGCCTGGGTGCCGTACTCAACATTTTCGTCGACCGTGATGCCACCTGGCCGCTCGAACGTTCGGATGCCGACGACCTGGGTCGTGACGAGCTCGCTGCGCTGGTCGCCGGGTTCGTCGGGCGTCACGGAATACAGCTGGGGGCGGAAGCCGCCGAGGAGGGCCGTCGCAGCCACGGCGATGCTCACCGCTCCGGCAATCGTCAGAAAACGCATGCGATGCGAGCCGAATCGGGGATGGCGTGGGCCGGTGTTCACGTGTGCTCCGAGCTGCGGGTAGTGCATCGAGACTAATTCGTTTCTCGCGCCGCACCGAATCCCGTCCGGGAACGGGGCGGGGCGTCCTCGCCTGGATTAGCGCGTCGGCGTCGGGCCCGGGGCGGCGTTGGCCTCGTCGGCCTGGTCGCCCTCGTCGGCCTCCGGCAGGATATGCGGCCGAAGGGCGGTGAGAATGCGGGTGACGTCCATCGCGACCGTCGCCGCGACCCCCAGCGACATCACCGGGGCAGAGTTTCGCCGCTCGTCCAGCTCGGTCATCAGGTCCGTCAGAGCGGCACCCGCCTCGGCGAATGCCGCCTGCTCGTCATCATCCGTGTCCCAGTCCCGCAGCACGGCGGCCGCGGCGTGTAAGGTCCGGCCGAGCGCCGGCCGCAACTCGGGGTGCAACTCGAGCTGGACCGGCTGACCCCAGACCGCCGCGGCCAGCACCTCCGTCAAGTCGCGCACGTGGAAGGTCACGTCCTCAAGGGCCGACAGCTCGTCGTAGTCCGAGCGAAGATCCCGCTGATGCACGCGGGCGCGCGGGTTGCCCTTGCGGCTGTCATCGGCGTGACTGACCGCCACGCGCACCGCGCGGCCGACCGCCACGAGCTCCTGACTGCGGAAGGCCCAACCGTCCCGTTCAGGCGGCCAGCTGTCGGCCAGGGCGTCGGCCACCTCCGAGAGCTGGTCGGCCAGGGTGCGGCGAAAGCGGATCAGCTGCTGGCCGACGGCTTCGAAGGCCAACGGCGGAAAGAAGAGGAGGTTCACGGCGAGGCCGATCGCGATTCCCAGCGTCATCTGCACCAGATACCCGATGGAATAACCGTCGGCATTCGGCCCGCCGACGATCAGCACGAACAGCGCCGTCACCGGAATGTACTCCCGGCTGGCGCCGAACCAGCCGGTGGCCGAGATCGCGGCGCCGACGCCGACCGCGAGCGAGATGGTGAGAACGTTCGGCTCGCTCAGAACGATGACCGCCCCCGCGAGCAGGATTCCGACGGTGAGGCCGCCCAGGGTCTGCAGGGCGTTCCGCACCGAACTCATCAGCGTCGGGTACATGCTCACTAGCGCGCCCAGCGGGGCGTAGTAGGGGTAGTCATCCGCCACACCAGGCAGCAACGGCGCGATCGACCAGGCGATGGCGACGGCGATGGCGGCCTTGACCGCCTGCACGATTCTCGGGCTGGTCGCGGCCACTCCCAGCCAGGACACCGTCCTCCGTGCGCGATGCACACTCACCTGCGCCAAAGTGCCGGCGGCTGCCCGATCCCGGGTCATGGCAGGGTTCCCGGGATCGTCTTGGCAAAGCAGACGCTGAAGGCTTCGCCCACGTACTGACCGAATAGGGGAACCTCCCGGTAGCCGACGCTCCGATAGAAGGAGAGCGCGGCATAGCTCTCCGGTCCGGTCTCCAGCACGATTTCTCGGATGCCGCGGGCCGCGGCATCCGTCTCGATCCCCGCCAGCAGGCGGGCGGCCACGCCGCGGCCCCGGGCGTCGGGGTGCACGAACATGCGCTTCAGCTCCGCCGCGCTGGTCGTACCGGCCCCACCCACCAGCGCGGCGATCCCCAGGGCGCGGGCCGTCGCATCCCGCACGACGTACACGGCGACACCCGGCTGCTCGAGCTCGTCGACGTCGAGCAGAAAGTTGCTCTCCGGTGGGTACAGTGAGTGGGCGTAATCGCCGCTCAGTCGCAGCAACTCGGCGATCTCCGGCTGCCGCGGGGACTCAATGTTGATGGTCGTCAGCATGTGAACAGAGTAAGCGGTGAAGGTGATCCGTGACATTGCGGCATCGATCAGGTAACGTAGACAGGTCGGCTCTTGACACCGTGTGTTTTTTTGTGTGCGCGGATGGGTTTGTAAGTCAGGATGGGCCGGTTTTCCAGTAATCCGCTGGTGAAAAATCACTGTATGTGAACGGCCCCGGCCATAGACTGCCCGGGTTCTCAGGTTGCGTCGCGTGTGCGGCGTTGTTCTGCCATGTACCCAATACAACCCAGGAACATTCTTCATGCCTAAGAACTTCGATCCCAAGTACTCCGCCAAGGGTGGACCGTCCAAGGGCGGCAGCAAGAGCCCCGGACACCGCGGCCACAACGCCGCCGAGGGTGCACCCAAGAAAGCCCGGTGGAACGCCGGCGAGCGGGCCGACCGTGCCGCCGGCCGCCCCGCAGGCAATGACCGGTCGGCCTACGGTAACGGCCGCCCTGCCGGCAACGACCGCCCGGCCTACGGCCAGCGCTCCGAGCGCCCCGCCTACGGCGACCGCCCGAACCGCAGCGACCGTCCCTCTTCTGGTGGCGCCCCGCGCGGAGACCGCCCCTCGTACAACAGCGACCGTCCCCGCAGCGACCGTCCCGCGTACAACACTGACCGTCCGTCCTACGGCGACCGTGCCCCGCGTACGGATCGTCCGGCGTACAACAACGACCGTCCGCGCACTGACCGTCCGTCCTACGGCGATCGCGCCCCGCGTACGGATCGTCCGGCGTATACCAACGACCGTCCGTCTTACGGCGACCGTGCCCCGCGTACGGATCGTCCGGCGTACAACAACGACCGTCCGCGCACGGACCGTCCGTCCTACGGCAACGACCGACCCTCTTACGGCGACCGAGCCCCGCGCACGGATCGTCCGGCGTACAACAACGACCGTTCGCGCACGGACCGTCCGTCCTACGGCAACGACCGACCCTCCTACGGCGATCGTGCCCCGCGTACGGATCGTCCGGCGTACAACAACAACGACCGTTCGTCCTACGGCGACCGTCCGGCCCGCACCGAGCGTGGCGGCTACGACCGTTCCGAGCGTTCGAACTCCGACCGTCCGGCGCGTCCGGCCCGCTCGGCGTCCGATGGCGGCCACTCCAGCAACTTCTACCCCGACCGCGACACCAAGGCGCACTTCGCCGCTGGTGACGACGTCGTGCTTGAGCGCCTCGAAGCCATCGCGACGACGGCTGCCGAAGTCGTCGGCGTGACCTTCGGCGACCTGGGCCTCGGTGAGAACATCGTGCGCGAGCTCGCCACCCTCGGTGCCGCAGCGCCGTTCCCGATCCAGGCCGCGACCATCCCGGACGTACTCGCCGGGCGCGACGTGCTCGGCCGTGGCAAGACCGGTTCCGGCAAGACCATTGCCTTCGGCGCTCCCCTCGTGGAGAAGCTGCTGGAGAACAACGGCGCCAAGGACCGCAAGATGGCCCGCAAGCCCCGCGCGCTCATTCTGGCCCCGACCCGTGAGCTGGCCCTGCAGATCGACCGCACCATCCAGCCCATCGCCCGCAGCGTCGGCCTCTTCACCACCCAGATCTACGGCGGCGTTCCGCAGTACCGCCAGGTCAGCGCCCTCCAGCGCGGCGTGGACATCATCATCGGCACCGCCGGTCGCATCGAAGACCTCATCGAGCAGGGTCGCCTCGACCTCAGCGAGGTCGTCGTCACCGTCCTTGACGAGGCCGACTACATGTGCGACCTGGGCTTTCTCGAGCCGGTTCAGCGCATCCTGCGTCAGACCAAGAAGGGCGGCCAGAAGCTGCTCTTCTCGGCCACCCTCGACAAGGGCGTCGCCTCGCTGGTCAAGGAATTCCTGGTCAACCCGGCCGTGCACGAGGTTGCCGGCGAAGATCAGGCCTCCTCCACCATCGACCACCGTGTGCTCGTCATCGAGCACCGCGACAAGAGCGCCATCATCGGCCAGCTCGTCGACCGCCAGGGCAAGACGCTGATCTTCTCGCGCACCCGTGCCTACGCCGAACAGCTCGCCGAGCAGCTCGAAGACGCCGGCGTGAAGGCCACGAGCCTGCACGGCGACCTGAACCAGGCTCGCCGCACCCGCAACCTGCAGATGCTGACCAGCGGTCGCGTCAACGTGCTGGTGGCAACGGATGTCGCGGCTCGCGGCATCCACGTGGACGACATCGACCTGGTCATCCAGGCCGACGCTCCCGACGAGTACAAGACCTACCTGCACCGCTCCGGTCGTACCGGGCGCGCCGGCAAGTCCGGTACCGTCGTCACGCTCATCCCGAAGCAGCGTCGCCGCCGCATGGATGAGCTGCTGGGCCGCGCCGAGATCGAGGCCTCCTTCACGAACGCGGCCCCCGGCGACACGTCGGTGCGCGACCTCGCCGGAATGTAGTCGGCAGCAACTCCAGCACCTCCTGAAATAACGCGAGAAGGGGCATCCGCCGTCACGGTGGATGCCCCTTCTCGCGTTGCGGGTCGGGCAGGTCTCAGCGGCGAGCTGCGCGATGCCCGGCTGCCCGCACGATGGCTTTTCGGACCTCCTCGATCCAGAGCACCGACGACCCGACCAGCACGCACAGACCCCATTGGCCCGACGTGAGGGAGGTCGTGTCGAAGAGTCCCTGGAGCACGTCCATCTGCACCACGAGGACCTGCAGGATGATCACGGCGGTGAGTGCCAGCCAGATGCTGCGGTTGGTGAACGTCTGGAGTGAGAAGACGGAGTGGGTGTCCGAGCGCACGTTGAGCAGGTTGAACACCTGGTAGAAGACGAAGGTCGTGAACGCGAGGGTGGTGGCGAAGGCCGCGTTGCCCGCACTGTCCGGGAACAGGGCGGACGCCTGGGTCAACACGGTCAGGGTTCCCGCGGCCATGACGAGGCCAAGCCCGAGAATACGCAGCATCCTGTCCCGAGTGAGCAGAGGTTCGTCGGACGGGCGCGGAGGCCAGCTCATCGTTCCGGGTTCGGCCGGATCCAAGCCGAGCGCCAGTGCGGGTGGGCCGTCCATGATGATGTTGACCCAGAGGATCTGAAGCGCCGTGAACGGCGCGCCCGCGGCCCACCCGGTGACGCCCGCGATCAGGAAGATGAGCACGAATCCCCACGCCGTGGTCAGCTGGAACCTGACGAACTTCAGGATGTTGGCGTAGATGCCGCGTCCCTCCTGCACCGCGGCGACGATCGTGGAGAAGTTGTCGTCGGTGAGGATCATGTTTGCGGCGCCTTTGGAGACATCCGTGCCGGTGATACCCATGGCGATGCCGATGTCGGCCTGCTTCAGGGCCGGCGCGTCGTTGACGCCGTCACCGGTCATTGCAACGACATTGCCGCCGGCCTGCAACGCCCTGACCACCCGGATCTTGTGGGCCGGGGTGACCCGGGCGAGTACCCCGTAGTCAGCGGCCCGCGCGGCGAGCGCGTGATCGTCGAGGTCGTCCAGCGTAGGACCGGCAGCAGCCTCTCCGGGCAGGCCCAGGTTGCGGGCGATGGCCGAGGCCGTCACGAGATGGTCGCCCGTGATCATGTGCACGCGGATGCCGGCGCCGAGCGCCACCGCGATGGCCTTGGCCGCCTCAACCCTGGGTGGATCGACGATTCCGACGATGGCGTAGAGGGTCAGACCGGTGACCAGGGAGCGACCCGAGTCGTCGCCCGGAACGGTGCCGGCGTCGAGGGTGCGTCCGGCGACCATGATCGTGCGCAGGCCCTCACCGGCCAGTTCCTGGATGGTGTCGTGGATTCGTTGCTGCATGGTGGCATCGAGAGGGCGGATGCCGTCGTCGGTGAGCACCGAGTCGGTCAGGGGCAGCAGTGCGCCCGGTGCGCCCTTGGCGAAGCAGCGGTGTCCGGGCGGTCGCGGCAGTCCGGTCGTCGGCTCTGCCGGCCGGTGGAATGTGGCCATGAATTTGTAGTCGGAGTCGAAGGGCACTTCGGCTACCCGGGGGTGGGTCCGCCTCGCAGCTGCGACGTCGATGCCGCCCTTCTCGGCGAGAACGGCCAGGGCTCCTTCGGTGGGGTCGCCGACCAGCACGCCGTCGTTCAGTACGGCGTCATTGCACAGGGCCATGGTTAGGAACGCCTCGGTGAGGTCAGGCAGGGGCCGGTCATCACCGGTGAGGATCCGGCCGTCGGTGGAGTAGCCCTCGCCGGTGATGCGGAAATCGCGGCCATGGGTGTGCAGTCGGCGGGCCGTCATCTCGTTCATGGTCAGCGTGCCGGTCTTATCGGTGGCGATATGGCTGACGCTGCCGAGGGTTTCCACCGCCGAGAGCTGCTTGATGATGGCGCCTCGGGCGGCCAGCCGGGAGGCGCCCATCGCCAGGGTGAACGCGACGACCGCGGTGAGACCCTCAGGAATGGTCGCCACGGCCAGCGAGACGGCGGTGATCAGCAGCTCGGTCCAGGAGTCCCCGCGCAGGAGGCCCAGCACGAAGACGATCGCCACCACGACCAGCGCCGCCACGGTGAGCAGCTGGGCCAGCTGGTCGATCCTCCGCTGCAACGGTGTTTTGTCGTTCTTCACCTCGTTCAACAGCACCGCGATGCCGCCGACGGCCGTGCCCATGCCGGTGTCGGTGACCACCATGGTGGCGCGGCCGCGAGTGACCAGGGTGTTCATGAAAAGCATGTTGGTGCGGTCTGTGAGCGGCAGTTCCGCATCGTCCAGAGCGGGAATCGTCTTCCCGACCGGCTCGGATTCCCCGGTCAGGGTCGCCTCGGCCACCTGCAAGCCGGCATTCTCGATGATGCGACCGTCCGCCGGAACGGAGTCCCCGGCATCGAGGAGCACGATGTCGCCCGGCACAAGATCGGAGAATTGCACCTCGAGTTCGGTTCCGTCCCGCCGAGCGACGGCCTTGCCTTCCGACAGCTGCTGCAGCGCCTGGAGGCTGCTCTCGGCCCTCCGCTCCTGCACATAATTCAGAACGGTGTTGAGGATGATCACGACCAGGATTACGATCGGTGTCTCGAGTTCTTGCGAGACGACGGCGCTGACGACCGCGGCCACCAGGAGCACGATCGTCATCTTCTCGCCGAGAAGGCGCACGATCTTGCGCCAGGTCGGCACGCGTTTCGGCTTACGCAGCAAGTTCGGTCCGTATCGCCGACGGCGGTCGTCGACCTCGGATGCGGCGAGCCCGGCGCGGGCGTCGACGTCCTGGGCCGCCGTGGTTTCAGCGGCCGAGAGGGTGTGCCAGGCGGCGTGCTCGGTGGCCGCCGCTGCGGGAGAGGTGGTGGGCATCCGTCTGGGTCAGCGATTCGGTCGTTTGCGCGTCACCAGCACCGGGCAGACCGAGAGCCGGGTGCACTGGTCGCTGACCGAGCCCAACAACAGTCCGGCCAGGTTGCCGCGCCCGCGGGAACCGACCACGAGCATCCGCGCCTCACGCGACACCTCGATCAGGCTGCGGGCAGGCCCCGCATGCACGGCCCGGTAGTCGACGGTCACGTTCGGGAAGGCATGCACCAGCGCAGCGGTGTCCTCGATCAGTGCGGCCCGAACCGCCTCCGAGTATTCGGCGAACGTCGACACGTAGCCGAACTCCCAGTTCGCGGGCCTGGGGGCGGTGTCGATTGACCAGGCGCGCACGATCACGACCGGGGCGTGCAACTGATCGGCGAGCCCGAGCGCCGTGCTGAGCGCGTGGTCTGCGAAGGCCGAGCCGTCGTGGCCGACGACGATGCTGCCGGCTGGCGACGGCGCCGGCGTGGACGCCTCGGCGGTTTCCGGTGTGCCTGCAGGGGTGGTGCCTTCGGTGCTCACGGCGGACTCTCCAAACTGGGGGATGAATGAGGAAGAACGATCAGAACACTCCCAGATTAGCGAACTGCCGTTCAGGTGTCCAACTTGGGGGGTGGGACCGGCACGAGCACGGCGAGCAGCTCGTCGAGTTCGTGTCCTTCGGACACCGGATGCCGGAACGGTCGCCCGGGGGCGATCTGGTAGCTGTTGCGCCGCCCGACCCGGGTTCTCGTGATGTAACCGCTCGCCACGAGATCGGCGATGATCTTCTGGGCCCCGCGCTCGGTGACGCCCACCCGGGAGGCCACTTCGCGCATCCGGCACTGCGGATCCCGCGCGATCGTGACGAGAACGTGTGCGTGGTTGGTCAGGAACGTCCAGCGGGCGTCGCTCCCGGGGGTGGGCCGGGGCTCCTGGTCAGGGTCCGATGCGTTCATGTAAGTGAGATTAGTCCACCGGTGTCGCGCCGTCTTGCGCCCGGGGCACGAACGGCGGCCGGTCGGGCGCGTCGACGATCAGGTTCGTGATGCGCGCGGTGCACAACCGACGGCCCTGGTCGTCGCTGATCACGATCTCGTGGCAGGCGATCGTGCGCCCGAGCCGGATGGCCGTCGCCACCCCGGTCACGATTCCCGACCGCGCCGCGAGGTGGTGGGTCGCGTTGATGTCGAGGCCCACCGCGCTTCGCCCCGGGCCCGCATGGATCACGGCAGCCCACGAGCCGAGAGCCTCGGCGAAGGCGACGGATGCCCCGCCGTGCAGCAGCCCGAAGGACTGCCGGTTGCCCTCCACCGGCATCGTCGCGACGACCCGCTCCGCGGACTGCTCGAGGATGGTCACGCCCATCTTCTCGTCAAGTTCGCCGAGCGTGATCTTCCAGTTCTCGTTCACGTGTCTCCTCTATTCGGTGGTCGAGCTCGCCGAGACCCGCGAGCCCGGCGCCACCCGCAGCCCGTCGAGCGCCACCGCGAGCACATCGTTGGCGAGTTGACCGGCATCTTCCGGCCCCTCCGGCCGGTACCACTCCACGATCGAGTTCACCATGCCGAACAGCAGCCGGGTCACGATCCGAGGGTCGATGTCGCCGCGCAGGGACCCCTCATCGCGGGCCTCCACCACGAGGGCGGATACGGCCCGGTCGAATAAGCGGCGGCGGGCGAGCGCGGCGCGCTCGACATCCGTGTTTCCGCGCACCCGTAGCAGCAGCGTCACGTAGGGCAGCCGGGAGGTGAGCACCTCCACGGCTCCGCGCAGCACCGCGGCGAGCCGGTCGATGGCCGGGCCGCACTGGGCGCTCTGCTTGAGCAGCACCCCTTCGAGTCCGTCGAGGGCCTCGCCGAGAGCCTGTTCCAGCAGCTCCTCCTTCGAGGTGAAGTGGTGGTAGATCGCCGATTTCGACAGGCCGAGGCGGGTCGCGAGCACGCCCATCGAGGTGGCGTCGTAACCGAACTCGTTGAAGGCGGCGACCGCCACCTCGAGAATGGCGGGCTGGTCGTATCCGGGGCGGCCACGCTTGACCAGGGCTGGTTCAGACATAATCGAGAAGTCTGTCACGAGCCGGGTTTCCGGAGGAACGACCGGCCCGTGACTGCGCGGGTTGTGCGGCAGACTCAGCGCAGGTCGTAGACACGCTTGTGCTTGCCGGTGCTGCGCTCGAGCGTGCCGGGTTCGACGATCAACACGTTGACGCTGGACCCGATCAGGTCCTTGATCTTATGGATCAGCAGCGCTGAGGCGATGTCGGAGGCGACATCGCTGGCGTGCTCGTGCCGTTCGATCCGAACGGTCAGTTCGTCCATCCGGTTCGGCCGGGTCAGCTCGATCACGAAGTGCGGGGAGAGGCTCGGGATGCTGAGCACGATCTCCTCGATCTGGGTCGGGAACAGGTTGACGCCGCGCAGGATGATCATGTCGTCGTTGCGACCCGTGATCTTCTCCATCCGGCGCATGCCGGGGCGCGCCGATCCGGGCAGCAGGCGGGTCAGGTCGCGGGTTCGGTAACGGATGACCGGGAAAGCTTCCTTGGTCAGCGACGTGAACACGAGCTCACCCTGGGTGCCGTCAGGCAGCACGAGTCCGCTGTCGCCGTCGATGACCTCGGGCAGGAAGTTGTCCTCCCAGAGGTGCGGTCCGTCTTTCGTCTCGATGCACTCGTTGCCCACGCCCGGGCCCATCACCTCGCTGAGCCCGTAGATGTCGAGCGCGTCGAAGTCGAGGCGGTCTTCCAGCTCGAGCCGCATCTGATTGGTCCACGGCTCTGCGCCGAGCACGCCCGCCTTCAGGCTGGACGAGCGAGGGTCCATGCCGGCCGCGACCATCGCATCCGTGATCGTCAGCAGGTAGCTGGGCGTGGCCATGATGACGTCCGGTTCGAAGTCCTGGATCATCTTGACCTGCTTGTTGGTCTGGCCGCCGGACATCGGGATGGCGGTGGCGCCCAGCGCTTCGATGCCCGCGTGCGCGCCGAGGCCGCCGGTGAAGAGGCCGTAACCGTACGCGTTGTGCACGCGCATGCCGGGCCGCACGCCGGAGGCGCGAAGGCTGCGCGCCACCAGGCCCGCCCACATCCTGAGGTCCTTCTTCGTGTAGCCGACGACGGTCGGCAGCCCGGTGGTCCCGGAGGAGGTGTGGATGCGCGCGACCTGGTCCAACGGCACCGCGAACATGCCGAACGGGTAGGAGACGCGCAGGTCGTCCTTGGTCGTGAAGGGCAGCAGGGCCACATCGTCCAGGGTGCGGATGTCGTCCGGGTGCACTCCGGCCTCGTTGAACTTGCGGGTATAGAGAGGAACGTTCTGGTAGGCGAGCCGTACGGTCTTCTGCAGCCGGGTCAGCTGTAACGCCTGCAGTTCGTCACGGGACATCCGCTCCTCGGGATCGAGTTCATCCTGGGCCGGGGCGTGCAAGCGGGTCTTGGTCATCGTTGACATGAGGCCTCCTGGTGGAATGCGGATTTAAAGTAGAGGAGCGACGGAACCAGGCACGGGAAAGTTGGTGGTGCGGCTGCGCCCGCGAAACTCCGCCACCGGTACGTTGTGCTCGTTGGCAACGCGCACGTCATAAAGTCCGGAGCGACCGCTCTTGGTGCGCAACACGGCGGTCGCGGTGAGGGTCTGCCCGGCGGCGGTGGGCTTCAGAAAGGTGATGTCGGCGCCCGACGCGAGCGTGACGTGGTGGTCGTCGTTGCAGGCGATCGCGAACGCCGTGTCGGCCAGAGCGAAGACGATCCCGCCGTGCGTCACGTCGAAGCCGTTCATCATGTCGTCCCGCAGGAGCATGGAGACGACCGCGCGGCCGGGCTCTGAGGCGTGCACGACCATGCCGAGTGCGGCCGATGCCCGGTCGTTCTCCATCATGGCCCCGTTGGAGGGCGGTAAAACTTCCGTCATGTGGTTCTCCTCATTGAGTTCCGCGGGCCGCAACGCATGGTTGTGGGGGTCGTAGGGAAACCATATACTAACTGAACGATCGGTTGGTAAAAGTTCGCCAAACCCAGGAGTCAACGATGACAATCCCGCCAGTTCCCTACGCTATCGCCCCGGACAGCGCCGCCACGGTGTCTGCCGAGGAGCAGCAGTTCAACGACCTGATTGCCGCCGATTCGCGAATCGAGCCGCGTGATTGGATGCCGGACGGCTACCGCAAGACCCTCATCCGCCAGATTTCCCAGCACGCGCACTCCGAGATCATCGGGATGCAGCCGGAGGGCAATTGGATCACCCGGGCGCCCAGCCTGAAGCGCAAGGCGATCCTACTGGCCAAGGTGCAGGACGAGGCCGGCCACGGTCTCTACCTCTACTCCGCCGCGCAGACTCTCGGCATCAGCCGCGACCTGATGACGGACCAGCTCATCGCGGGCAAGGCGCGCTACTCCTCCATCTTCAACTACCCGAGTCCCACCTGGGCCGACATGGGCGCCATCGGCTGGCTCGTCGACGGCGCCGCGATCTGCAACCAGGTGCCGCTCTGCCGCGCGTCCTACGGTCCGTACGGGCGCGCCATGGTGCGCATCTGTAAGGAGGAGTCTTTCCACCAGCGGCAGGGCTTCGAGATCCTGCTCGAGCTGATGAAAGGCACGCCCGCCCAGCGCGAGATGGCCCAGGAATCGGTCAACCGCTGGTACTGGCCGGCCCTGCAGATGTTCGGGCCGCCCGATGACGACTCGCCCAACTCTGCGCAGTCGATGGCCTGGAACATCAAGCGGTTCTCCAACGACGACCTGCGCCAGCGCTTCGTCGGAATGCTCGTGCCGCAGGCCGAGGTGCTCGGTGTGACGCTGCCGGACCCGGACCTGCGCTGGAACGAAGAAAAGGGTGCGTACGACATGGGCGAAATTGACTGGACCGAATTCCACGAGGTGCTCGCGGGCCGCGGACCGGCGAACGCCAGGCGCCTCCAGCGCCGCCGCGACGCGCACGACGAGGGTCAGTGGGTGCGTGAGGCTGCTGCCGCGTACGCCGCCAAGCAGGGCGTGAAGGCGGTCGCATAATGAGCGCTCCCGGTGCATCCGAGAAGGAGATCTGGCCCCTTTGGGAGGTTTTTGTGCGCTCCAGCCGCGGAATCAGCCACACCCACGTGGGTTCCCTGCACGCCCCCGACGCCACCCTCGCGGTGCGCAACGCGCGTGACCTCTACACCCGCCGCAATGAGGGCGTCTCGATCTGGGTCGTGCCTGCCGACGCGATCACCACGAGCGATCCGGATGCGAAGGGTGCCTTCTTCGAATCGCCCGCCGGCAAGAACTACCGCCACGCGAGCTACTACACGAAGAGCGAAGGGGTGAAGCACCTGTGAGCGACACCATCGAGCAGGACGGCCACGGCCACGTCGACGTCGACACGGTCCAGCTCTCCGCGGAACTGGTCGAAGCGGCATCCGTCGCCTCGCACGACGTGGCGGAATACGCGCTTTGGCTCGGCGACGACTCGCTCGTGCTGGCCCAGAACCTGGGCTGGTGGATCTCCCGCGCCCCGGAGCTGGAAGAGGACATCGCTCTCGGCAACATCGCCCTCGACCTGATCGGGCACGCCCGTTCCCTGTTGCACTACGCCGGGGCCGAATCCGGCCGAACCGAGGACGACCTGGCGTACTGGCGTGACGAACCCCAGTGGCGCTCGGCGCACCTGTTCGAGCAGCCCAACGGTGACTTCGCGCACACGATCGCCCGTCAGTTCATCGCGGCGCACTACCTGTTCGAGCTCTACAGCGCGCTGATGCAGTCGACGGATGCGACGCTCGCCGCGATAGCGGCCAAGGCCGTCAAGGAGGTCGACTACCACCGCGACCATTCCATCCAGTGGGTGCTGCGCCTCGCTCAGGGCACCGAGGAATCCCGCCGGCGCATGATCACCGGTCTCTCCGACCTATGGCCGTTCGTGGAGGAGCTCTTCGTCGACGAGCCGCTGATCGACCGGCTCGAGGGCGTCGCCGTGCGGCCGTCCTCTCTCCAGGCCTCAGTCCTGAGCGCCATGTTCCCCGTGCTCGCCGAAGCCGAGCTCGAGGTTCCCCGCGGCTTCATCTCCTCCGGGGGCGGGCGCCGCGGCGACCACTCCGAGAACCTCGGGCCGCTGCTCGCCGAGATGCAGGTGCTGGCGCGGGCGCACCCCGGCGCGAAATGGTGACCGTGGCCTCCCTTGCCCGTCCGCGTCCGGGCGACGCGGCGTCGCAGAAGGCCTGGGACATCGCCGCCGAGGTCTGCGACCCGGAGGTCCCCGTGCTCACGATTGAAGATCTGGGAGTGCTTCGGTCGGTCGCCGTTTCGGCCGACGGAACCCACGTCATCCTAACGCCGACCTACAGCGGATGCCCCGCGATGGAGGCCATGCGCGACGACGTCCGGGCGGCCCTCACCAATGCCCACTACCAGAACGTCACCGTCGAACTCGTGCTCGCCCCGGCCTGGACCACCGACTGGATGAGCGAGGAGGGCAAGGCGAAGCTGGTCAGTTATGGCATCGCTGCCCCGACCGGCCACTCCGGCGTGCGCCCGACCGGCACCGTCCGGCTCCAACTCGTGGTCAAGTGCCCGCGCTGCTCCTCACTGAATACGCGGGAACTCGCCCGCTTCGGTTCGACGTCGTGCAAGGCACTCTACGAGTGCCGGGACTGCCTCGAACCGTTCGACTACTTCAAGGTGTTGTAACCATGGCCGCACTCAATCTGCGCAGTACCGATTCAGCCGTTCTCGACCCTGCCACCGAGCCTACAAAGCGCCGCGCCCGGTTCCACACCCTCGCCGTCGGCGAGGTGCGTCAGCTCACCCAGGACAGCGTCGAGGTGACCTTCCTGGTTCCCGAGGCGCTGCAGGGGGAGTTCGACTACGACCCCGGGCAGCACCTGGCGTTGCGCGCCACGATCGGCGGCCGGGAGCTGCGCCGCAGCTACTCGATCTGTCGTCCGCACGCGCTCGGCTCGGTCAGCGTCGCGATCAAGCGCGACCTCGGCGGGGTCTTCTCCAGCTGGGCGAACACCGAACTCCGGGCCGGGGACCGCCTTGACGTGATGAGCCCGCAGGGCACGTTCACCACCGCGCTGGACACTCTGGACGACAAGCACATCGTCGGCATCGCCGCCGGCAGCGGCATCACGCCGCTGATGTCGCTCGCACACACCGTGCTCGAACGCTCGGAGACCTCCCGCTTCACGCTCGTCTACACAAACCGCACCGCGCTCGACGTGATGTTCCTCGACGAGCTTGCCGACCTGAAAGACCGGTACCCGGCCCGGCTGGCACTGCACCACGTGCTCTCGCGCCAGTCTCGCTCCTCCGCCCTGCTCTCCGGCCGGATCGACGAGGAGAAGCTGCGCCTGATGCTGGCCAGCATCATCCGTCCCAACGCCGTCGACGAGTGGTTCCTCTGCGGGCCGTTCGAACTGGTGCAGTTGTGCCGCGACACGCTGGAGAGCGTGGACGTCGAACCGGGCCACATCCGGTTCGAACTGTTCACGACGGGGGAGCCGACGCACGCGGTCGGCGACACTGGGCGGCCGGTGGTCGTCGGAATCGGTGACAAGACCTTCGAGATCGAGTTCACGCTCGACGGCGAGAGCGCCACGGTGACCACGCCCGTCAACGCGAAGGAGAGCATCCTGAACGCCGCCCTGCGTGTGCGGCCGGACGTTCCGTTTGCCTGCGCTGGGGGAGTGTGTGGCACCTGCCGCGCCAAGCTCGTCAGCGGTGACGTCACGATGACCGAGAACTACGCCCTCGAACCGGACGAACTGGCCCGCGGCTATGTGCTCACCTGCCAGTCGCACCCAACGACCGACCGGGTCGTCGTCGACTACGACGTGTAGCGCCACTCGCCCATCAGGTATGGCGCGCAAGCGCAGAAAGCGGTTCCCGTGATCGAGCTGTCCATCCGGGACGACGTGGCCTACGTCGTCCTGAACGCCCCCGACAAGCTGAACGCGCTCGACGAGGCCGGCCTGGCCGAGCTCGCGGCCGCATACGAGACCGCGGAGGCGGCCGGCGTGCGCGCCCTCGCGCTGCGCGGCGAGGGCCGCGCATTCTGCGCGGGCCGTGACATCTCGGGCGTCGACCCGCGCGACGACGATGTGATGGGTTTCCTGGGGGGACTCGTCACGCCGTTGTTGCAGCGGATGAGCGCCTTCCCGGCGCCCACCTTCGCCGCCGCGACCGGGGCCTGCCTCGGGGTTGGCCTCGGCTTGCTGATCGCCACGGATGTCGTCTACGTCGCCGACACCGCGAAGATCGGGTCCCCGTTCGCGAACCTCGGTGCCACGCTCGACTCCGGCGGCCATGCCCTGTTCGTCGACCGGCTCGGCGCGCACCGCACTCTCGACCTGATCTACTCCGGCCGGCTCATGTCGGGCGCGGAGGCCGTGGCCGCCGGCCTGTTCAGCCAGGCATTCCCGGCCGACGAGGTGACGGATGCTACATTGACGGCCGCCCAACGGGCCGCACAAGGGGCGACTCAGGCGTTCCTCGCCAGCAAGGAGCTCGTGCGCGCCCTCCGGGACGACCGGCTCGGCCTCTGGCAGAGCGTCGCCGCCGAGAACCGGGCGCAGGCGGCCCTCTGCGACACCGCTGACTACCGCGAGGGCTTCGCCGCCTTCCAGCAGAAGCGCAAGCCCGCGTTCACAGGCCGCGACTGACCCGTCGCGTCCCTGTCCTGGCCCGTCCCTGCCGCCCGCGTCGAACCAATTCGACGGAGATTCTGGGAAAAAGGCGGTTCCCGAAGGTTCTGGGGCCGTTTCGGGCAAAATCTCGGCTCTCCTGCTTCATCCGTGGGTTAAACCCGGCCGGGGAGTGCGGGTTTGTGGCCGCCGAGGCTGAGCATGGCCAGGGCGATGAGGGCGTCGGGTGATTTGAAGCCGAA
>NZ_SOFA01000032.1:0-71605 GCF_004402835.1 Cryobacterium sp. Sr3
ATCTTAGGCCTCCCCCACACCCACCTGAAACAGGAACAAGCATGAGACGAAGCGAAAAACTGTGGTTCCACATGAGGCCGGGAAGCTCTGCGGCTTTCCGCACCTGTGGGGTACGTTTGAATACATTACGGCCGACACACCAGGCCGTCAAAACCAGCAACCGCCCGGGCGTGTCACGCCCCAACGGGGCGGAACGACCAGGCGACATCCGTCTCTGAATCAGACGACGAAAACGCCGGCCAAGGTCTTCTTCCCACGGCGGAGCACGGCCACTCCCCCGGGAAGCACGGCACCCTCGATGGTCTGGTCATCGCTCAGCACCTTCACGTTGTTGAGATAGACCCCACCCTGGCTGATGGCACGGCGGGCTTCGCTCAGACTCATGCTGAGTCCGGTGTCGACCAGCAGCTGCACCACGGGGGCGTGCGGGGCGGTCGTCGTGTTCGGGAGTTCTCGCAGCGCGGCTTCGAGGGTGGCCTCGTCGAGATCGGACAGCTCACCCTGGCCGAAGAGGGCATGCGCGGCCTGGATGGCGGCATCCGTCGCGGCACGGCCGTGAACAAGGCTCGTCACGGACACGGCGAGCGTGCGCTGGGCGAGGCGTTTGAACGGTTCCGCCGCCACGGCACCCGCGAGCTCCTCGATGTCGGACCGGGTGAGGAAGGTGAACACCTTCAGCCGGTTGAGGACATCGGCATCGTCGGTGTTGAGCCAGAACTGGTAGAACGCGTACGGGCTGGTGAGGGTGGGGTCGAGCCAGACCGCGTTGCCCTCACTCTTGCCGAACTTGGTGCCGTCGCTGTTCGTGATCAGCGGGGTGCCGATGGCGTGGGCGCTCTCCCCCTCCGCCTTGCGGATGAGGTCGATACCGCTGGTGAGGTTGCCCCACTGGTCGCTGCCTCCGGTCTGCAGCACGCAGCCGTACGTGCGGAAGAGCTCGAGGAAGTCCATCCCCTGCAGAACCTGGTAACTGAACTCGGTGTAGCTGATGCCGGAGTCGGAATTCAGCCGGGCGCTCACGGCATCCTTCTTGAGCATGCTGCCGACCCGGAAGTACTTGCCGATGTCGCGCAGGAAGTCGATGGCACTGAGCGGGGCGGTCCAGTCCAGGTTGTTCACCAGGGTGACGGCGTTGTCGCCCTCCGAGCTCAGAAAGCGCGAGACCTGGGCCTGGAGGTAGCCCACCCACTCGCCGACGACATCCCGAGAGTTCAGGGTGCGCTCGGCCGTGGGGCGCGGGTCACCGATCAGTCCGGTGGACCCACCGACCAGGCCGAGGGGCTTATGTCCGGCCAGCTGCAGCCGGCGCATGAGCAGCAGCTGCACGAGGTTGCCGAGGTGCAGGCTCGGGGCGGTCGGGTCGAAGCCGCAGTAGAACGTGACCGGCGGGCCGGCGAGCAGCTCACGCAGTTCGGTGGTGTCGGTGGACACCTGTACCAGGCCTCGCCAGGAGATCTCCTCCCAGACGTCGTCGAAGGTCGGGTCGTTGGCTTGCAGGGCGAGGATGGCTGGATCTGACACGAGCCAAGGATATCAGCGCCCGACTCGCTGCCCGGGAATTCAGGACCACACCTTGATCGGCAAATATTAAGCCTATAGGCTAAATTAGTGTAGATTCATCGTGGAAGCTTCATATCAGCCCGCCAACTCCGTCGGAGGTCCCGCCCATGTTCGTCATCACGGCCGACCAGGTCGACAGCCGCAACGATCGCGATCGGGCCGGCGAGATGATCGCCGAGCTCGTGGCCGCGTACGGCCCGGCGTTCACGCTGCCGCCCGACCAGACGTCCGGCGATGAGATCCAGCTACTGCTGCCCGACGCCGGCACGGCCCTTGCCGCCGTTCTCGCGCTGCATCGCGCGGGCCATTGGAGCATCGGGCTCGGCATCGGCGAGGTGCGCACCCCTCTTCCAGAAACAACCCGGCAGGCCTCCGGCGGTGCGTTCGTCGCGGCGCGGGCGGCCGTGACGCGGGCAAAGAAGGCCGAGGCCCGTTTCAGTCTCGAGGTTGATCCGGCCGCTGGCCGTACTGCTGGCCGTACTGCTGGCCGCTCTGCTCCGCTGCTCGACGCCGACGGGGTGGAAGCACTCATCACCAATCTGCTGCTCCTTCGCCAGCGTCGCTCGCAGGAGGGCTGGGCGGCCATCGACCTGCTGGCGAGCGGGATGTCCCAGGTGGAGATCGCCGCCGAGCTCGGCATTTCCCCCGCCGCCGTCAGCCAGCGCATCCGAATCGCCCTCTGGAGGGTCGACCAGTCCGCCCAGCCCGCACTCGTTAGGCTGCTGGAGAACCTCGAGCACGCCACGACCGAAACGGACCCTGCCGCATGATCTCCTCGTCCTTCCCGATCGTTGCCTACCTCTACTGGATGTCCCTCCTGGTCGTCACCACCGGCTCGCTGGTCTTCGCCATCCTCGCGTTCCGGCGCCAGAAGCCGCAGTTCGCCGCGGTCTCCGGCGGCGCCCTCGCTGCGGCCCTGATGATCGCCGCCCTCCCCTCGCCCGGAGGCGCGACCGTGTCGGGCGTGCTCCTCGGCATGGTGGCCCTCGGTCTCGCCGTGGTCGGCGGCGGCCCGGCGGCGCTGCTTGCGCTGAGGCTGGCCACGAACAACTCCGTGCCCCAAGGCCAGCACGGCGGGATCCTGGTCGACAACGGCGGCGCTCCCGTGACACCGGAGCCGGGCCGCGCGTCCGGGGTTGATGCCGGCGCACCGGATGCACCGGATGCCACCGGTGTACCCGATGGTGAGGGGACGGCCGGAACGCACGGCACTTTCGTGCACGAGGTGCTGCGCGGTGGATTGATGATCGGAATCCTGGAGCGCCTCGCCGTGGCCGGCGCGATCCTGGCGGGCTTCCCGGAGGCCATCGCGGTCGTCGTGGCGATCAAGGGCGTCGGCCGCTTCACCGAGCTGGCCACGGCCGAGGCCCGGGAGCGGTTCATCATCGGCACGCTGGCGAGCCTGATCTGGGCGTGCGCGTGCGCCGCCCTGGTGCAGATCGCCCTGACGTAGGCGCCGGTCGGCGGTCGAGCTTGCCGGGATCCGGTGACCCGAACCTGCCGCGCGACCCGGGACATCCGTGCCGATCGCGCTGACGTAACCTCGGAGATTTTCGCGACACGCCGGTCGGCCCCCGAACCGGCGTTTCCCGAAAATCTCCGCTTTTATATGACGACGGATGCCCCAGCGCGGGTCCCGGTGATGGCGCGAGCCCGGCGACGGCCCGAGCCTGTCGACCGCCCGACCCTGTCGACGGTGCTCGCCTGTCGACGACGCGCGCCTAGCGAGAGTCGGGCTCAGCGCCCAGCTTCGGATGTCGCCGGTACGGCGACACCGACGCGTCGCCCGGGATCCAGAATCGCCACGGATACTCCGCTCCCCCGCCGACGCCGCCGACTCCGGTGCGGGGTCCGCTGCGGAAAGCGACCGGTTCGGGAGGCAGGGTCAGCGTGAACGGCGCCTCACCGAGGTCCGCACCGTCGTCTCCCAGCCCGATGCCGAGCGCCAGCGTGAGCCGGGCCGGGCCGCGTGCCAGGTCGCGGTCGCTGCGTGAGGTGGGGCGGCGCATCCGTGCCTCGGCGACACCGTCGACGATCTCGCCGGCGCGCAGCAGCACGGCGGACGCTTCGCCGCCCGGCGAGCAGACGATGTTCGCACAGACGTGCATGCCGTAGCTGAAGTACGCGTAGAGGTGGCCGCTCGGGCCGAACATCGACGCGTTCCGCCGGGTCTGGCCACGGAAGGCGTGCGAGCCGGGGTCGAGCCCTTGCCCGAGGTAGGCCTCCACCTCGGTGATGCGCAGCCGCACCCCGGCGCGGTCGAGCAGCGCGCCCAACAACTGTGGCGCGACCTCAACCGCCGGTCGCGCCAGAATGCCGTCGGCGAGTGTCACATGCCGAGCGCAGCCGCCAGCGCGCGCACCCGGGTGACGAGCGCCGCGCGCTGCTCCGCCACGCGCATCGGGGCGGTCCCGCCCTGGCCGTCGCGGCGGGACACCGAACCGGTGATGGTGAGTACCTCGCGCACGTCCGGCGTGAGGTGCGGCGACAGCGCGAGCAGCGCGGCGTCGTCCACCTCGTGCAGGTCGAGCCCGTTCCGCTCCGCGAACTTCACCAGCGAACCGGTGATTTCGTGCGCGTCCCGGAACGTGACCTGCTGCTTGACGAGCCACTCGGCGACGTCGGTGGCCAGGGAGAATCCCTGGGGGGCGAGCTCGGCCATCCGTTCAGTGTGGAAGGTCAGGGTCGCGATCATTCCGCTGAAGGCCGGCAGGAGCACCTCGAGCGTCTCGATCGAGTCGAAGACTGGCTCCTTGTCTTCCTGCAGGTCGCGGTTGTAGGCGAGCGGCAACCCCTTGAGAGTGGTCAGCAGACCGGTCAGGTTGCCGATCAGGCGCCCCGCCTTGCCGCGGGCCAGCTCGGCGATGTCCGGGTTCTTCTTCTGCGGCATGATCGACGACCCGGTGGAGTAGGAGTCGTCGAGGGTGACGAAACCGAACTCGCGGGTGTTCCAGAGGATGATCTCCTCGGCCAGACGGGACAGGTCGATACCGATCTGGGCGGTGATGTACGCGAACTCGGCGACCAGGTCGCGGCTCGCGGTGCCGTCGATCGAGTTCTCGACCACAGCGCTGAAGCCGAGGTCGGCCGCCACCAGGTTGGCGTCGAGGCCGAGCGTGTTGCCGGCCAGGGCACCAGACCCATAGGGCGAGTAGTCGGCGCGCGTGTTCCAGTCGGTGAACCGCTCGAGGTCGCGCACGAGCGGCCAGCAGTGCGCGAACAGGTGGTGGGCGAGCAGCACCGGCTGGGCGTGCTGCAGATGCGTGCGGCCCGGCATGATGGCCTCGTCGTTCGCTTCGGCCTGCGACGCCAGGGCGTCGATCAGGTCGATGACGTGGGCGGAGATGCCCTTCGCCTTGTCGCGCAGCAGCATCCGCACCAGGGTGGCGACCTGGTCGTTGCGGCTGCGGCCGGCGCGCAGCTTGCCGCCCAGTTCGACGCCGACGATGTCGATCAGGCCGCGTTCCAAGGCCGAATGCACATCCTCGTCGGATTCTGCGGGAAGGAAGCTCTCGTCGACCACGGCCTGCATC
The DNA here is from genome assembly GCF_004402835.1 of Cryobacterium sp. Sr3. Lineage (NCBI taxonomy): Bacteria > Bacillati > Actinomycetota > Actinomycetes > Micrococcales > Microbacteriaceae > Cryobacterium > Cryobacterium sp. Sr3. Next base: position 5,094 of record NZ_SOFA01000032.1, read on the forward strand.
AGGGTGTCGAGGCCGGCGATCATGGCGACGAGTTCCGGGGCGGTCAGGTAACCGGCCGCGGCCAGGGCCCGCGCGTGGGCCTGGGAACCACGGATGTCGTAGGGAGCCAGCGGCCAGTCGAACTGGGTCGACTTGCTCAGCTTCGCCAGTTCCGGCGACGGTCCCCCGGCGAAGCGGCCACCCCAGAGGGCGCCCGCCTTGCCCGCGCGGTTCTCGTGCGTGTCCGTGTCGCCAGCCACGTCAGCCCTACTTGCCGGCGAGGTCGCGGCGGGCCGAGATCTTGCTCGGCAGCGACCACAGCTCGATGAAACCCTTGGCCATGGACTGGTCGAAAGTGTCCCCGGTGTCGTAGGTGGCGAGGTTGAAGTCGTAGAGGCTCTGCGTGGACTTGCGGCCGGTGACGACGGCGGTGCCGGCATGCATCTTCAGACGGATGTCACCGGTCACGTGCTTCTGCGTCTCGTCGATGAACACGTCGAGTGCGCGCTTCAGACCGGAGAACCAGAGGCCGTCGTAGACGAGTTCGGCCCACTTGGACTCGACCGTGCGCTTGTAGCGGGCCAGGTCACGTTCCACGGTCATGTTCTCGAGCTCTTCGTGCGCGGCGATCAGGGCGATGCCGGCGGGGGCCTCGTAGACCTCGCGGCTCTTGATGCCGACGAGGCGGTCCTCAACGATGTCGATCCGTCCGACGCCCTGGTTGCCGGCGAGCAGGTTCATCATTTCGATGGCCTGCAGCGGGGTGACGGCGACGCCGTCAATCGCGACGGGAACACCCTGGTCGAAGCTGATGACGACCTCGGTGGGCTCGCGAGTCACGGCCGGGTCCTGCGTGTACGTGTAGAGGTCTTCGATCGGGGCATTCCACGGGTCTTCGAGGAAGCCGGTTTCGACCGCACGGCCGTAGACGTTCTGGTCGATCGAGTAGGGGCTCTTCTTCGACTGTGCGATGGGCAGGTCGTGCAGCGCCGCGTATTCGATGGCTTTGTCCCGGGTGAGGGCGAAATCGCGCACCGGGGCGAGCGAGGTGAGCTCGGGCGCGAGGGCGGCGACGGCGGCCTCGAAGCGCACCTGGTCGTTGCCCTTGCCGGTGCAGCCGTGCGCGACGCTGTTCGCTCCGAGCTCCTTGGCCGTGGAGGCGAGGTACTTGGCGATCAGCGGGCGGCTGAGCGCGGAGACGAGCGGGTAACGCTTCTGGTAGAGCGCGTTGGCCTTGAGGGCCGGCACGACGTAGTCGCTGGCGAACTCGTCCTTCGCGTCGACGACGATGGACTCGACGGCGCCGCAGTCCAGGGCGCGCTGGCGGATGACGTCCATATCCTCGCCGCTCTGTCCCACGTCGATGGCGAGGGCCACGACCTCTTTGCCGGTTGCATCCTTCAGCCAGCCGATGCCAACCGAGGTATCGAGTCCGCCCGAATATGCCAGCACAACGCGTTCAGCCATGGTTCTCCCTAAAAATTCGATCTGATCAAGTTTACGGTCATGCTGTGACGCCCGCCGGGGCGTTAGGCGCCGTTCTGGGTGAGCAGCCAGACGAGCAGCGCCTTCTGGGCGTGCAGGCGATTTTCGGCCTCGTCCCAGATGATGCTCTGCGCGCCGTCGATGACGTCGGCGGTCACCTCGTAACCGCGGTCAGCCGGCAGACAGTGCAGGAAGTGAGCGTCGGGCTTCGCGAGCGCCATCAGGGCGGCGTCCACACGGTAGCGACCGAGGTCACCCAGGCGGGTGGCCTTCTCCTCTTCCTTGCCCATCGACACCCAGGTGTCGGTGACGACCACGTCGACGCCGGTGACGGCCGCGACCGGGTCGGTGAAGAGCTCCACGGAGCCGCCGGTTCGCAGGGCGATCGCCGCGGCATCCGCGACGACCTCGTCGGTGGGCGTGTACCCGACCGGGGAGGCGATGCGCACGTGCATGCCCGCGGTCGCGCCGGCAAGCAGGTAGGACTGGCCCATGTTGCAGGCTCCGTCGCCGAGGAACGCGAGGGTCTGACCGGCCAGGTCGCCGCGGTGCTCACGGATGGTGAGCAGGTCGGCGAGCAACTGGCAGGGGTGGAAGTCGTCGGACAGCGCATTGACGACGGGCACCGTGGTGCCGAGGGCCATCTCCTCGAGTCCGGCCTGGCCGTAGGTGCGCCAGACGATCGCGGCCACCTGGCGCTCGAGCACGCGGGCCGTGTCGGAGGCGGTTTCCTTGCCACCGAGCTGGCTGTTCGCGGTGCTGATGATCAGCGGGCTGCCGCCGAGGTCGGCGATCCCCACGGCGAAGGAGACCCGGGTGCGGGTCGATGACTTGTCGAAGATGACAGCCACGGTCTGCGGGCCGGCCAGAGGTTTGACCGCGAATCGGTCACGCTTGAGGTCCAGGGCAAGGTCGAGGATCTCGGCCTGTTCGGCCGGTGAGATGTCGTCGTCGCGCAGGAAATGGCGGGTCACGGTGTCACTTTCGCTTCTGGGGAATAGATCGTTCAACTCTAGAGGCTGGCCAGAGCGAGCCCGAATCGGCACTCGAAATCGGCCAGTTCGTCGTCGCCGACGATGAGGGGCGGGGCCAGACGGATGGTGGACTCGTTTGCGGCGTTCACGATCAAGCCGTTGCTCTGGGCCGCGGCCGCCAGGCGGGTGGCGACCGGTTCGGTCAGCCCGACACCGAGTAGGAGCCCGCGGCCGCGCACCTCGCCGATGAGGGGGGAACCGAAACCGGCGAGGATCTCCCGCAGCTGCTCGCCGCGCCGCGCGGCGTTGGCGACCAGGCCGTCGGCCTCGATGGCGCCGAGCACGGCGTTGGCGGCGGCCGTGACGAGCGGGTTGCCGGCATAGGTTGAGCCGTGCTGGCCGCGCTGGAACAGCTCCGACGCTGCCCCGAAGGTGACGAGGGCGCCGATGGGCAGGCCGCCGCCGATCCCCTTCGCCAGCGTGAGCGCATCCGGCTGGATACCGTCGTGCTGGTAGGCGAACCACTCGCCGGTGCGGCCGGCGCCGGTCTGCACCTCGTCGAGGATGAGCAGCACGCCGTTTCGGGTGCACAGCTCGCGGGCGTGGCGCAGGAACCCTGCGGGCAGGTCGACCACCCCGGCCTCGCCCTGCACGGGCTCGAGGAAGAGGGCGGCGACGGTCTCGTCGATCGCGGCGTCCAGCCCCTCGAGCGTGGCGTGGATGTGCTCGACCCCCTCGGGGACCGGCAGGAACGGCTCGCGCATGGCCGGCTTGCCGGAGAGGGCGAGCGCCCCCATCGTGCGGCCGTGGAACGAGTCGTGAAGGGAGAGGATGCGGGTTCGGCTGCCACCGTCGGTGTTCAGTCGGGCCAGCTTGAATGCGGCCTCGTTGGCCTCGGCGCCGGAATTGCAGAAGTAGACCCGGCCGGCCTGTCCCGCACCGGTGAGGCGCTTGAGCCGTTCGGCCAGTTCCAGCTGCGGTGGCGACGCGAAGTAGTTCGAGACGTGGGCAAGCCGGCCGACCTGGTCGGTGACCGCGGCGACGAGAGCCGGATGCGCGTGGCCGAGCGAGTTCACGGCGATTCCGGCGAGGAAGTCGAGGTACTTCGTGCCCTCGTCGTCCCAGACGTAGCACCCCTTCCCGCGCACGAGCATCGCCAGCGGCGGTGCGATCGTGTGCATCATGGCGGCGCTGAAACGCTCGCGCCAGTCGGGGGTGCCGGAATCGGCCATCTGTGCGGTGCTCGATTCTGGGTGCGTATTGCTCATGCCGGGACCACTTCGGTTCCAATCCCGCTGCCGGTGAAGACCTCGAGCAGGATCGAGTGTGGTACCCGGCCGTCGATGATGGCCGCCTTCGCGACGCCACCCTCGACCGCGTCGAGGCAGGCCGTCATCTTGGGGATCATTCCCGACTCGAGGCCCGGCAGCAGGGAGCGAAGCGAGTCCACGTCGATGACCGACACCAGCGAGTCGTGGTTGGGCCAGTCGCTGTACAGCCCCGCGACATCGGTCAGGATGACCAGTTTGACGGCGCCGAGCGCGACCGCGAGGGCCGCGGCGGCGGCGTCGGCGTTGATGTTCAGGGACTGGCCCGGGACATCCGTGTCGGGTGCGATCGAGGAGACGACCGGTATACGGCCGGCGGCGAGCTGGGCGAGCACGGCCTCGGGGTCGACGCCGATCACGTCGCCGACGAGGCCGAGGTCGACCTCGCCGCCGTCGATGACGGTGCCGCGGCGACGGCCCTGGAACAGCCCGGCGTCCTCGCCGGACAGCCCGGCCGACAGCGGGCCGTGCTGGTTGATGCGGCTGACCAGCTCGCGGTTGATCTGGCCGGTGAGCACCATCCGCACGACGTCCATCGCCTCGGGCGTGGTCACCCGGTAGCCACCGCGGAACTCGCTCGCGATGCCGAGGCGGTCGAGCATCGCGGAGATCTGCGGGCCGCCGCCGTGCACGACGACGGGGCGGATGCCGGCATAACGCAGGTACACCATGTCTTCGGCGAACGCTCGCTGCAGTTCCTCGCTGACCATGGCGTTGCCACCGAACTTGACCACGATGATCTGGTCGTGGAACCGCTTGAGCCAGGGCAGCGACTCAATCAGCGTGGCGGCCTTGACGGCTGCCTCCGCCCGGCTGTTCGTCTCGTCGCCTGGGGTCGTCTCGTCGCCGGGGGTTTCGTGGACCGGGTTCAACTCGAGTACGCGCTGTTCTCTTCGACGTAGGCGTGGGTGAGGTCGTTGGTCCAGATGGTGGCCGTCTCGTCGCCCTCGTGCAGGTCGATCAGCACGGAGACCGAGCGGGGGGTCAGGTCGACGAGCTCACGCGGCTGGTCGGGTTCCCCCGCGGTGCAGACCTGCACGCCATTGATGGCGACGTCGATGCCGTAGGGGTCGAAGGCGGCATCCGTCGTACCGACCGCCGCGAGCACGCGGCCCCAATTCGGGTCGTTGCCGAAGATCGCGGTCTTGAACAGGTTGCTGCGGGAGACCGCGCGGGCGACCGTGACGGCGTCGGCCTCGGTGCCGGCGTGCCGCACCGTAATGGCGACGTCGTGGGCGGACCCCTCGGCGTCGGCCTGCAGCTGCAGGGTGAGGTCCTGGCAGATGGCGATCAGGGCATCCGTGAATTCGGCCAGGTCGGCGGTGACCCCGCTCGCCCCGGAGCCGAGGAGGGTGACAGTGTCGTTGGTGGACATGCAGCCGTCGGAGTCGAGGCGGTCGAACGTGACCCGGGTGGCCTGGCGGAGGGCCACGTCCAGCTGCTCGGAGTCGAGCACGGCGTCGGTGGTCAGCACCACGAGCATGGTGGCAAGGCCAGGCGCGAGCATTCCGGCGCCCTTGGCCATGCCGCCGATGGTCCAGCCGGTGTCGGAAACGAGCATGGTCTGCTTGGGTGTGGTGTCGGTGGTCATGATCGCCTGCGCCGCGGCCAGGCCGGCGGCGTCGGAGGTGGCCTTCTCACCCTGCAGCGCGAGGGTCGCGTCCCACACGCCGGCGGTGATCTTGCCGAGGTCGAGCTGTTCGCCGATCAGGCCGGTGGAACAGACCAGCACCTCGCCGGCGGAGATCTCCAAGCGGTCGGCGATGGCCTCGGCGGTGGCGTGCGTGGTCTGGAAGCCGATGCTGCCGGTGTAGCAGTTCGCGCCGCCCGAGTTGAGCACGATGGCCTTGACTCGGCCGCCCTTCATGACCTGCTCGCTCCAAAGCACCGGGTTCGCCTTGCACCGGTTACTGGTGAAAACGCTGGCCGCGCTGGTGAGCGGGCCGAGGTTCTGCACGACGGCGAGGTCGAGCCCGCCGGACTGTTTCAGGCCGGCGGTAACTCCGGCGGCGGCGAACCCGGCGGGGGCGGTGACACTCATGGGGCAACTCCATTCGTGCTCAGGCCCGTGGTCTCGGGCAGTCCCAACGCCAGGTTGGCGGACTGGATGGCGGCACCGGCGGTGCCCTTGGTGAGATTGTCGACGGCGGTGATCGTCACGACGCGGCCCACGGCCTCGTCGACGGCGAGGCCGATCAGCGCGGTGTTGGCGCCGAGCACATCGCCCGTGCGCGGGAATCGGCCCTCCGGCAGCACATGCACGAACGGTTCGTCGGCGTAGGTCGCCTCCCAGGCGGCGCGCACCGCGGCGCCGGATGTGCCGGGCACGAGACGGGCCGTCGCGGTGCAGAGGATTCCCCGCGACATCGGCACGATCACCGGGGTGAATGAGATGGTCGGGTTCGAGGCCCCTGCCCAGCGCAGGCTCTGCTGGATTTCGGGGATGTGGCGGTGCACGCCGCCGACCGCGTAGGGGTTCGCGGAGCCGAGGATCTCGCTTGCGAGGTTCGGCAGCGTCAGACTCTTGCCGGCGCCGGAGGGTCCGACCGCGAGCACCGCGGCCAAGTCTTCGGGCTCGATCACCCCGGCACGGATGCCCGGCGCCAGCGCCAACGCCACCGTGCTCGCGTTGCAGCCGGGGGCGGCGACGCGGCGGGAGCCGGCCAACCGGGAGCGCTGCGTGCCGCCGACCACCGGGAGCTCGGGCACGCCGTAGGTCCAGGCGCCGAAGTAGTCGCCCCCGTAGAACGCCGCCCAGTCGCTCTCACTTTCGAGCCGATGGTCGGCACCGCAGTCCACGACGAGCGTGTCGGCGGAAAGGTGCGCGGTGAGGGCACCGGATGCTCCGTGGGGCAGGGCGAGGAACACCACATCGTGCCCGGCGAGGGTTTCGGGCGTCGTGTCGACCAGGGTGAGGTGCGCGAGCGAGCGCAGGTGCGGCTGCGCGTCGATCAGACGCTGCCCGGCAGTGCTGTGCGCCGTGACCGTGCGCACCTCGAAGTCGGGGTGCCCGGCCAACAGACGCAACAATTCACCGCCCGCGTAGCCACTCGCACCTGCCACCGCCACCGAAAAAGACATGTTCCCAACCTAGCGCGCCGCCCCGCGCGCCGAGAATCGCCGTTCGCGCCGATAATCGCCGCCCGGGCGGTGACTCTCGGCGCGCGGAGCGGGCGCCAGCCCGCGCTACTCGCGCTACTCGCGCTACTCGCGGAGAGCTGCCCCGAAGCGGGCGGCGGCCACCGCGACGCCGGCGAGTTTGGCGTCGCTGGCCTCCGCGGCGGTGAGGGTGCGCTCCGGCGCCCGGAACCGCAGCGCGAACGTCAGTGACTTGCGCCCGGACGGCACGCCCGTGCCGCGGTAATCGTCGACGAGTTCGGCGTGGTCGAGCAGCGGCCCGCAGCCCTCGAGCAGCGTGCGGAGCACGTCGCCGGCCGGCACGCCGGCGTCGACCACGAGGGACAGGTCCTGTGTGGCGGCCGGCATCGTGGCGATCGGTGTGGCGCGCAGCTCGGCGCCGGCCTCCGCGAACACGGCGGTCAGGTCGATCTCGGCAACCGCGACGACCGCGGGCAGGTCCGCGTCGCGGGCGATGCTGGGCAGCAGTTCGCCGGCGTAGCCGACCGAGGTCGTGCCGGCATCCGTCGTCACGAACAGCTCGGCGGTGCGGCCGGGATGCATGGCCTGGTGCGAACCCTGGCGAACCGTGATCGGAACGCCGGCGGCCAGCGCGACCTGCTGCACCGCGGCGAGGGCGTGCTGCCAGCTTGCGGCCACGGCGGGCTGCCCCGGCTGGTGCCGCACGACGGAGCCGGTCAGCACGACCGCCACCGACAGAGGCTGCGGCGGGATGCCCGCGTTGAGCTCGGCCTCCAGCTGCGCGCTCGGGCGCACCGCGCCGGGCGGCACGACGGAGCCGCCGTAACGGATGCCCGCCACCGGCCGGAACACCAAGCCCAGTTCGAAGACGGCCAGGTCGGTGAGGCCGCGCGAGCGGTTGCGGTGTGCGATCTGCAGCAGCCCGGGCAGGATCGACGTGCGCAGGAACGGCGCCTCTCCGTCGAGCGGGTTGGCAACCCGGATCTGCGGAACAGCAGGGCCGATGGGCAGCCCGAACAGGTTGTTCGACTTCTCCGCCACGAACGGGTACGCGAGCACCTCGGTGTGGCCGGTGGCCGCCAGGGTCTGCGCCACCTGGCGGCGCAGGGTCTGCGCGTGGGTGAGGCTGCGCCCGGGCGCGGCGACGGGCAGCACCGAGGGGATGCGGTCGTAACCGACGATGCGGGCGACTTCCTCGGCCAGGGTCCACTTGTCCGTCAGGTCGGGGCGCCAGCTCGGGGCGGTGACGTTCAGCCCGATCTCGGTCTCCTCGATCGAGGCGCCGATCTCGGCCAGCGAGGTGCGCACCTCCTCGCGGGTGTAGTCGAGTCCGATCAGGCCGGAGATGAAGCCGGTCGGCAGGAAGATCGGCTCGGCGTCGGGCGTGGCGTCGTGCAGGGAGCCGAGGCCGTCGGCTTCTCCCCCGGAGAGCTCGACCAGCAACTGAACGACGCGGGCGGCGGCGACCGCGGCCACGGCCGGGTCCACCCCGCGCTCGAACCTGCGGGATGCCTCGCTGGGAAGCTTGTGCCGACGGGCCGTGCGCGCGATCGATACCGGGTCGAAGTTCGCGGCCTCGATCAGCACATTCGTGGTCGCGGAACCGATCTCGGTGCTCTGACCGCCCATTACGCCGGCCAGACCGATCGGTCCGGACTCGTCGGTGATCAGCAAGTCTTCGGCGTTGAGAATGCGGGTGACGTCGTCGAGGGTGACGAGCTTCTCGCCCGGTTCTGCACGACGCACGGTGATACCGCCGGCCAGCTTGTCAAGGTCGTAGCCGTGGATCGGCTGGCCGAGCTCGATCATCACGTAGTTGGTGACGTCGACGATCAGCGAGATCGAACGGATGCCGGCCAGCTTCAGGCGGGCGATCAACCAGGCCGGAGACGGCCGGGTGGGGTCCACGCCGCGCACCGCGCGGGTGACGAACACGCTCGCGCCGACGCGACCGCGGATCGGGGCCTGATCGGCGATGGTGACCGGGAAGGCGACCGTGAACGCGTCCGCGGTGACGGAGAGCGCCGGGTCGCGGAAGGCAGCCCCGGTGGCGTGCGCGTACTCGCGGGCGACGCCACGGATCGAGAAGGCGTAGCCCCGGTCGGGCGTGACGTTGATCTCGACGGCGGTGTCGTCCAGGCCCAGCAGGCTGATCGCATCCGTGCCGATCTCGGGGTCGAGGCCGAGGCTGCCGAGCACCAGGATGCCGTCGTGCTCGTCGCCGAGGCCGAGTTCGCGGGCCGAGGCGATCATGCCGTCGGACACGTGGCCGTAGGTCTTGCGGGGCGCGATCGGGAACGGACCGGGCAGCACGGCGCCGGGCAGGGTCACGACAACCTTGTCGCCGACGACGAAGTTGTGGGCGCCGCAGACAATGCCGTGCACGGCCGGGCCGCCGTCGGCCGCGAGCTCGCCGTCAGCGGCGACGCGCACCTGGCACCAGTTGATGGTCTTGCCGTTGGTCTGCTCCTCGCCGACGAACTCGAGCACCTGGCCGACCACGATCGGCCCGGTCAGCTCGAAGCGGTGGATCTCCTCCTCTTCGAGGCCCACGCTCACCAGGGCGGCGTGCACGTCCTCGGGCGTGATACCCGGGGCCAGGTCGACGAACTCAGCCAGCCAGCTCAGTGGTACGCGCATCAGACGGTCATCCCGTACTGCTGGCTGAACCGGACGTCGCCTTCGACCATGTCGTGCATATCCTTCACATCATTTCGGAACATCAATGCCCGTTCGACGCCGACGCCGAACGCGAATCCGGAGTAGACCTCCGGGTCGATCCCGGCGGAACGCAACACATTGGCGTTGACCATGCCGCAGCCGCCCCACTCGATCCAGCGGGCGCCGTCCTTGAAGGTCGGGTGCCACAGGTCGAGTTCGGCGCTCGGCTCGGTGAACGGGAAGTAGTTGGGGCGCAGGCGCACCTTCGCCTCGGGGCCGAACATGGCCTGCACGAAATGGTCGAGAGTGCCGCGCAGGTGCGCCATGGTCAGGCCCTTGTCGACGGCGATGCCCTCGATCTGGTGGAACACGGGCGTGTGCGTGGCGTCAAGTTCGTCGGTGCGGAACACCCGGCCGGGCGCGACGACGTAAACGGGAAGTTCGCGCGACAACAGGGCACGCAGCTGTACCGGCGAGGTGTGGGTGCGCAGTACCAGGTGTGCCTCGGGTGGGTCGATGAAGAACGTGTCCTGCATGGCACGGGCCGGGTGGTCCTCGTCGAAATTGAGGGCGTCGAAGTTGAACCACTCGCTCTCGAGCTCGGGGCCCTCGGCGACCTCCCAGCCCATGCCGACGAAGACATCCGCGACGCGCTCCTGCAACAGGGTGAGCGGATGCCGCGCGCCGGGCTTCCAGGTGGAGGCCGCCGCCGTCACGTCGACCGTTTCGGCCGCGAGCTGAGCGGTTGCCTCAGCCTCGGTGATCGCGGCCTCGCGGGCGGAGAACGCCTGGGCGACGGCACCTCGGGCCTGGCCGAGAAGCTTGCCGGCGGCGGCCTTCTGGTTGCCCGGCACGCTGCGCATCAGCGCGTTGAGTCGGGCCAGCGGGGAGGCCTCGCCGGTGTGCTCGGTGCGCACGGTTTTCAGGGCCGCGGAGTCGTTCGCGGCGTCAATGGCGGCGAGTGCGGCGTCGACGGCCGCGCTCACGACTGGTTCAGAGATCTCAGTGGGGTCAGACACAAGGCACAAGTTTAGTGCCGCTAAAGCCCCCGGGCGCCCATCTGGTTGCCGAGCGCAGCGGGGTAGACCACCTCGGGATCGAGGGGCTTCTCAGGCGGCGCCTTCGTGTCCGTGGTGACGCCGCCGGACTTGGAGCCGGTGCGGCGGGCGATGACGCGGGCCAGCCAGGAGAGCAGTAGGTTCATCGTCAGGTAGATCGCGAGCACGACGAGGAAGAAGGAGAAGGAGTACCGGCTGCCGAAAAAGTTCGTCAGGTTGTACAGCCCGCTGCGGAGGAGCTCCTCGTAGCCGACCACGAACGCCAGGGACGTGTCCTTGAGGAGCACGACGAGCTGCGCGATGATGATCGGCAGCATCTGCCGGAACGCCTGCGGGAACTCGATCCGGAACCGGGTTGCCACGGGCGTGAGCCCGATGGCCAGCCCAGCCTCGCGCTGGCCGCGAGGCAGGCTTTTGATGCCGGCCCGCAGCGCCTCGCCGATGATCGCGCCGTTATAGACGGAGAGGGCGGCGACACCGGCCCAGAAGGAGCCGGTGGAGAAGACGAGGAGGATGAAAAGCATCATCAGCAGTACGGGCATGCCGCGCACGAATTCGAGCACGACCGTGGTCGGGATCCGAATCCATTTAGTATCGGAGACGCGCCCGAAGGAGAACAGTACACCGAGCACCAGGGCGAACGCGGCGGCGACGCCGGCCATTCGGAGGGTGTTCAGTGCTCCGCGGCCGAGCGTGCGCCAGACCTCGCGGTCGGCGAAGACGTCCCACCGGGAGACGTCCCAGAGGCCCGGCTGAACGGCGCCGTTGGCGCTGGTCTTGGGCGCACCCAGCGCCAGGATCAGCCAGACCAGGCCGGCGGCGATGACGAGGCCGGCCACCACGGAGAACAGCCGGGAACGGAAGATGGCCTTGGGGCCCGGAGCGTCGTAAAGCACGGAAGTCATCGGAGAACCGCCACCTTCTTCTCGACCCGACCGGCGATCAGGCCGAGCGAGATGGTGACCAGGAGGTAGAAGACTGCCACGGCGAGCAAGATCGCGAGCACCTCATCGCCGCGATCGTTGGTGATCTTGCGGGCGGCGCCGAAGAGTTCGAAGACGAAGAAGGCGCCGGCGACCGAGGTGTTCTTCGTCAGGGCGATGAACACATTGATGAGCGGCGGGATGACCATGCGCACCGCCTGGGGCATGACGACGAACGAGAGGGTCTGCGTGAAGGTCAGACCCACGCTGCGGGCGGCCTCGGCCTGACCCACGTGCACACCGTTGACGCCCGAGCGCAGGGCTTCGGCGACGAACGGCGAGGTGTAGACGGTGAGTCCGATCGTGGCGAGCACGAAGTAGCCTGGGCTGAACTGGAGGTAGGGCAGGATGTAGGCGCAGAAGAACAGCACCAGCGTGAGCGGGGTGTTGCGCACGATCTCGGTGTAGACGGTGGCGAATCCGCGCAGGGATGCGACGGGCGAGATGCGCATGGCAGCGATGATGATGCCGAACACGAGCGCTCCCGTGCCGGCCAGAAGCAGAAGGCCCAATGTATTTCTGAAGCCCTCCAGAAACAGGGGCAGGTTTTCGATGACTGCGTCCACAACTCACCTCCTCTTCTGTAGTGACTATCTGGATGTCGTGCGGGTGGGTCGTGCGGGTTCCAGGAAAAAGGTGCTGGTCGAGGCGGCCGCCTGTGCGGCGCGGCCGCCCCGATCAGCAGGTGCTGCTTTCGGCGACTAGTACCGGTCGACTGCCGGCGGGGTCGGGGTCTCGAGCACGGTACCGGCGGTCGCTTCCCAGGCTTCGGCCCACGTGCCATCCTCGTACGCCTCATCGAGCACATCGTTGATGAAGGTGCGGAACTCGGTGTCGTCCTTCTTCAGGCCGATGCCGTAGGGCTCCTTGGTGAAGGGGTTGTCGACAACCTCGAACTCACCGGCGTTCTGGTCGGCGAGGCCGGCCAGGATAACGTTGTCCGTGGTCACGGCGACAACCTCGCCGCTGCGGAGCGGGCCCAAGCAGTTGGAGTAGGTGTCGGTCGCGATCACGTTGTCGGAGTACGCGGCGATGTTCTTCTCCGACGTCGAGCCGCTCACGGTGCAGACGGGCTTGCCGGCGAGGTCCTCCGGGCCGGTGATCTTGTCGGGGTTGCCGGCGAGCACAAGCAGGTCCTGGCCGGCCTGGTAGTACGGTCCGGCGAAGTCGACGACCTCCTTGCGGGTGTCGTTGATCGTGTAGGTCGCGACGACAAGGTCAACCTGGCCGTTCTGGAGGAAGGGCTCGCGGTTGGCCGAGACGGTCTCGGTCCACTTGATCTTGTCGGCGGAGATGCCGAGTTTCGCGGCGATGAGCTTGCCGATCTCGACGTCGAAGCCGACCGGGTTGTTGTCCGGGCCCTTGAGGCCGAACAGCGGCTGGTCGAACTTGGTGCCGATGGTGATCGCCCCGGCCTCGTTCAACGCGGCCATGGAGGTGCCGGCTTCGAACTCAACCGTTTCCTCGACCGGTGCAGCCTCGGGCGTCTGAGCGGAATCGGTACATCCGCTCAACGTGAGAACGCTCGCGAGGGCAATGGCCGAAATCATTAGACCTTTAGTGAGTCTCATGGGTATCTCCTGATTGCTGTGTCGTCCTGCACACCGGTTAGTGGGCAAGTATTTTGGAGAGGAAGTCCTTCGCTCTCGAGCTCTGGGGGTTGGTGAAGAACTGCTCGGGCGTGGTCTCCTCGACGATCTCGCCCTCGGCCATGAAGATGACCCGGTCGGCGGCGCGGCGGGCGAAGCCCATCTCATGCGTGACGACGATCATGGTCATGCCGTCGTTAGCCAGGTTGATCATGACCTCGAGCACCTCGTTGATCATCTCGGGGTCGAGCGCACTGGTCGGCTCGTCGAGCAGGATGACCTTCGGGTCCATGGCGAGAGCCCGTGCGATCGCGACCCGCTGCTGCTGTCCACCGGAGAGCTGGGCGGGCATCTTCTTGGCCTGGTTGGCCACGCCGACACGCTCGAGGAGGACCATGGCCTTTTTCTCGGCCTCGGCCTTCGACAGGCCGCGCACCTTGATCGGCCCGAGGGTGACGTTCTCGAGGACGGTCTTGTGGGCAAAGAGGTTGAACGCCTGGAACACCATTCCGACGTCCGCGCGCAGCTTGGCCAGCGCCTTGCCCTCGGCCGGCAGCTTGACGCCGTCGATCGTGATGACGCCCGCGTCGATGGTCTCGAGCCGGTTGATGGCCCGGCAGAGGGTGGACTTGCCGGAGCCACTCGGCCCGATCACCACCACGACCTCGCCGCGGTTGACCACGGCGTTGATCTTCTTCAGCACGTGAAGGTCACCGTAGTGCTTGTCCACGTCACTGATCACGACGAGAGGCTCACCGCGCAACACCGTGATGTTGGACGTCGCCGGCGCAGATTCTGTAGGCTCCATGTCCCAAACCTAGGCTAGAACAGGGTTTCTCAGAACCACCAAGCCGGTGGTTACCGAGCTGTGATAATCAGCTGCGCTGAGCAAATGCGCTTTCATACAGGCAAACACTGGCGGCCGTCGCCAAGTTCATCGATTCGGCGTGACCGTAGATGGGAACAGAAATGGACCGGTCGACCACGGCGAGATCTTCGTCGGTCAGTCCGCGGGCTTCGTTGCCGAACAGCCACGCCGTCGGAGCGACCAGAAGCCCCTCGGTGCGGGCAGCGAGCAAATCAGTGCCCTTGACGTCGGCGGCGAAGATCTGCAGGCCGGCGGACCGGGCCCGTTCGCGCACGTCGGAGAGCGTCGCGCTGACGGCGACGGGGAGGTGGAAGATCGAGCCGGTCGAGGAGCGCACGACCTTCGGGTTGTACAGGTCCACGCTGCGGCCGGTGAGGATCACGGCGTCGGCGCCGGCGGCATCCGCGGCACGGATGATGGTGCCGGCGTTTCCGGGGTCGCGCACCTCTTCGAGGATGGCGATGAGCTTGGGCTCGTTGGCGAAGATGTCCTTGACCGAGGTGGGAAACTGACGGCACACCGCGATGAAACCCTGCGGCGTGACCGTGTCGGCCATCGTTTCGAGCACCTGCTCGGTGACGAATTCGAGCTCGGCGCCCACCTCTTGGGCGACCTGGGCGATCTCGGGGTGCCGCTCGAGGGCGGTGGGGGTCACGAAGAGCTCCACAACAAGGTCGGGCCGGAAGTTGAGGGCCTCGGAGACCGACTGGGGGCCTTCCAGGAGGAACAGCCCCGCCTCGGAGCGAGCGGCTCGATTCGCCAGTTTCGCGACAGCCCGCACGCGCGGAGAACGGGGATTATCTAACATGCCTCCAGCTTACTTGCCGGGGCGGGGCGGCTGTGTTCCCGCTCGGGGCACACGCGGCGACCCGGCGAACCGGCCCCGGGCACGCAAAACGGGAGCGGGCGCGGGGCCCGCTCCCGTGGAGAGTGCGTGATAGTGCTGGTGCCGGCTGACAGCTACGCGGCGACCCGGGGTGCCGACGTGTCGGCGGGCAGTGCTGCCTTGGCGCTCTCGACGATGGCCGCGAACGTGGCGGGCTCGTTGACGGCCAGCTCGGCCAGGATGCGACGGTCGACCTGAATGCCGGCCAGGGCGAGACCCTGGATCAGACGGTTGTAGGTCAGGCCGTTCGCGCGGGACGCAGCGTTGATCCGCTGGATCCACAGGCGACGGAAGTCACCCTTGCGTGCACGACGGTCACGGTAGCTATAGGTAAAGGAGTGAGTGAGCTGCTCCTTGGCCTTGGTGACCAGACGCGAGCGCTGACCGCGGTAACCCTTGGCGCGCTCGAGAATAACGCGACGGCTCTTATGGGCGTTTACGGCCCTCTTGACTCTTGCCATTTTCTTAGTTCCTTACGGGGTACGGGTCTAGCGACCGAGAAGCTTCTTGATGACCTTGGTGTCGGCCTTGGCCAGCACCTGGTCGTGGTTCAGGCGGGACTTGCGCTGGGTGCTCTTGACCTCGAGGTTGTGGCGCAGGCCGGCCTGCTGCTTCATGATCTTGCCGGAACCGGTGACCTTGAAGCGTTTCTTCGTCCCGGAGTGGGTCTTCATCTTAGGCATCTTTTTCCTCCAGTTTCGCTGCCTTATCAGCAACTTTGTCAGCCTTGTCGGCAACCTTTTCTGCCCGATCGGCAGCCTTGTGTGCGTTGATCTCGGCCTTGGCTTCCGCTTTGTTCTTCAGCGGGCCAACGACCATGACCATGTTTCGACCGTCAATGGTCGGGCTCGATTCCACGGAACCGAACTCGGCGACATCCTCGGCAAATTTTTGGAGCAGACGTACGCCCTGGTCGGGACGGGACTGTTCGCGGCCACGGAACAGAATCATGGCCTTGACCTTGTCACCGGCCTTCAGGAAGCCCTCGGCGCGCTTGCGCTTGGTCTCGTAGTCGTGCTTATCAATCTTGAGACGGAAACGAACCTCTTTCAGGATCGTGTTCGCCTGGTTGCGCCGGGCCTCCTTGGCCTTCTGCGCAGCTTCGTACTTGAACTTGCCGTAGTCCATGATCTTGGCAACGGGCGGCTTCGAGGTCGGTGCAACCTCGACGAGGTCAAGATCGGCCTCCTGTGCAAGGCGCAGCGCAACATCGATGGCCACGACCCCAACCTGCTCGCCGTTAGGACCAACGAGACGGACTTCGGGGACGCGGATACGGTCATTTGTACGGGGATCGCTGATGCGTCTCTCCTCTTCTCATGCATCGTGGCTACAGCCAGGAGACGGATGTCGCCCGGAGACGAAGAGAGGAAAAACGCGTCTGGATTGTCGGAGAAAACTGCCCGAATACCACAGACGACACCCTGTCTACCCACGCGGAGCGGATTCCTGTTGGAGTACAGCGCCGCGAAGGCGGAGTGCAACTACCCGGTAACCTAGATGAAGCGGTATGCGCGGGTGGGAGATTATCCACTTTCGTACCGAGACTTGCATCTCGGAGCCCGGTCGAGTCTAACAGAGGAATGCAGTGACCAACAGCAACGAGCAGGATGCAGCCCAGGCAACACGCGATATCGCCGACGTGCCGGCCGTGGAGATCATCACGACGGCATCCGTTCACCTGATGAGCGCCGCCGCGGTCAAGGTCGGCCTGGCCGACGACCCGGAGAACCAGACCGACCTCGACGAGGCGCGCAAGCTGATCACGGCCCTCGCCGGCCTGATCACCGCCGCGGCCCCCGACATCGCCGACATGCACGCGCGCAGCCTGCGCGACGGTCTGCGATCGCTGCAGCTGGCCTTCCGGGAGGCCTCGGCCATCCCCGACGCGATCGGCCAGGGTCCGGGAGAAAAGTTCACCGGGCCGGTCAACTAGGGACGAACAGCCGGCTCGGATGGGTCGCGGTGCGGCTCCCTGAAGTGACCTAGCACCGTGGAAAACCCCGTCGACTCCGGCGGGGGTTTCTGTGGTCGCATTGGTTCGGGCCAGAGCCGCTACGGGGCCACGACCTCAGGTCTGGCAGCGCGGGCACCAGTAGGTGACCCGCAATTCGAGCTCGGTGCGGCCGAGCCGGCCCTGCTCGACCGCGGTACCGCAGCGCCTGCAGGGCTGGCCGGCGCGGCCGTAGACCCAGCTCTGCATGCCGCGCCGGGCATTGCCGGTCGTGATCCGCTCCGTGCGGTCACGGTTCGCCAGGATCAGGCGGCGGGCGAGGGCGACGAGGCCCAGGACATCCGTCACCTCGGCCACCGGCCGGGACGGCAGCAGGCCGCGAAGAAAAC
This sequence comes from Cryobacterium sp. Sr3, assembly GCF_004402835.1. Taxonomy (NCBI): domain Bacteria; kingdom Bacillati; phylum Actinomycetota; class Actinomycetes; order Micrococcales; family Microbacteriaceae; genus Cryobacterium; species Cryobacterium sp. Sr3. Next base: position 22,347 of record NZ_SOFA01000032.1, read on the forward strand.
CCAGCTCGTTCACGTAAACGTTGCCGAGCCCGGCGAGGTTGCCCTGGTCGGCGAGCGCCACCGCGATGGGTTGCGCGGGACGTGATTCGAGGCGACGCACGGCTTCGGCCGCATCCCAGTCGGGGCCGAGGAGGTCAGGTCCGAGGTAGTCGAGGAGCGCGGCCTCCTGATTGAGCGGCACCACCTCGAACAGCCCGAGTTCGAAGCCCACAGCCACCCACTCCACCGTCTCGAGAACGATGCGCGCCTGGAACGCGGGGCGGCGCCAGGCGCTCCCATGACGGTAGAGGTGCCACGACCCCTCCATTTTCAGGTGAGAGTGGATGCTGGCCTCCCCTACGCGCATCAGCAGGTGCTTCCCGCGACTGAGAACCTCGTGCACGGTCTGCCCGGTCAGGTCGACGGTGGCGAACGCCGGCACCCGCACGTCGCAGCGGGTGAGCCGGGCTCCGTGCAGGGCCTGGTCGAGGTTCCACGCGGTGCGGTAGACGGTGTCACCCTCAGGCATGCAGCTTCACTCCCCGCGGGGTTACGCCGAATCCGGCCGCGAGCAGGGCGGTGCCCACCGCTGTTCCGATCACGAACACGCCGTTGACGGTCTCCACGCCGAGCTTCGGAACCCGCCCAGCGGTGACCGTGCCGGCAAGGGTCGCCGCGGCGAGGGTCAGGACCGCAGTCGGTCCGCCATTTTCGACGGCGGGTTCACGGTTCCCGTCGGCACGGTTCCCGTCGGCACCGTTCCCGTCGGCACCGTTCCCGGCCGCTTTGTTCCCGGCCGCTCCGTCGAACGCGAGCACGGTCTTGCCGCCGCGTTCGACGTAGAGCACCAGGGCCCCGTCGACGAGCACGACCAGCGCGCCGGCCTTCCGTCCGGGGCGGTGCCCGGTGCCCTCGGGCAGCGGAGGCCAGGGCAGCACCGAGCCGTAGGGGTTCGCCGGGTCGGTGGCGGCGAGGGTGATCGCCACCGGTTCCGGATGCTGTGCCTCGGCGACGTAGGAGCGCAGCCGGTCGATCGTGCCGACCGTGGCGAACTGGGCGGCCCCGAGACCCTCGATGAAGTAGCCGCGCCGGCACCGCCCCATCTCCTCGAAGCCGCTGAGGGTGCGGTAGACGAGGGCGAAGCCGCCCGTCACGCCCTCCCCCATCACCGCGCCCCGGGTGACGACGCCGTAGCGTTCGAGCAGGGTCTCGCCAAGGGCGTGCGCCCGACGGGTGGGCGAGTCATCGGCGACCGGAACGATCGACCAGCGCCCGGATACGGTCGGTGGCCCGGTGCGGGACGGGAGGGTGCCACGCGCGGGGATGCGGCCGCCGTGCAGCCGGGCTCGCGGGGCGGCCCGGCGGGTGCTGTGCGCCGCGCGCCCGCCGGAGAGCAGGGCGCGTACGGGGGCGAAGGTGTCGTTGCCCACCAGTCCCGCCCAGACCAGGTCCCAGAGGGCGGCGGCGAGGCCGGCGTCGTCCTGGCTGCCGACGGCATCCGCGAGTTGACGGAAGAAGAAGGCCCCGCCGCCGGCCAGGGTGGTCAGAATTTCCTGCTGGAGCGCAGTGGTCTCCAGCGGGGTGGGCAGCGGCAGGGTGAGCGGCGCCGTGTCGCGCAGGTGCATGCTGATCCAGCCGTCGTTGCCGGCCAGCGTGCCGGCGCCGGCCCAGAGCACCTCGCCCGTGTTGGTGAGCTCGTCGAGCATGCCCGGCCGGTAGTCTGCGACGCGGGAGGGCAGCACAAGCGTCTCCCAGGCGGATGCCGGGATGCGCGCCCCCTCCAACTGTTCGATCACGGATGCGACCCCGTCGATCCCGCGCAGGCGCCCGCCCACATGCTGCCAGGCCGGCAGGAACCGGCCCATTGTGACCTGGTCGACCGGCTCGACCTCGTGCCGGAGCGCGGCCAGGGAGCGGCGGCGGAGGCGCCTCAGCACCTCGGCGTCGCACCACTCGCTGCCGGTGCCGTGCGGCCGGAACTCGCCCTCAAGGAGGCGGCGGGCCCCGGCCAGCCGCCGGAGGGCGACGAGCGCCACGGCCGGACCGAGCCCGAAGCGCGCGGCCACGTCGGTGAGAGTGAACGGGCCGTGGGTGCGGGCGTACCGGCTGACCAGGTCGCCGAGCGGGTCCGGCACCGGCTCGGTGAACACGGCCGGGACCCCCTGCGGCAGGGGGACGCCGAGGGCGTCGCGAAGCCGGGCGGCGTCTTCGATGGCCGCCCACCACTGCTGCCCGGCGAAACCGACCGGGATGATGCGCCGGGCGTCGAAAAGCACCTGCAGGCCCTCGGCGGCGCCCGGTGACACGGCGGGGTCGAGGCGGGCGGCCACCTCCGCCGTGGTGAGCGGTCCGAGGCCGCGGAGCAGGTCGGCGATGCCCTCGACTCCGCGCGCCTTCCGGTCGGCCGGCAGCCGCTGCAGTTCCAGGTCGGTCTGCTCGATCACGGCCGGGTCGAGCAGCTCGCGCAGCTCCACCCGACCGAGCAACTCGGCCAGCAGGCTGGAATCGAGCGAGAGGGCGGTGGCGCGCCGCTCGGCGAGCGGGGAATCTCCCTCGTACATGAACGCGGCCACGTAGCCGAAGAGGAGGGTGCTCGCGAACGGGCTCGCGGCATCCGTCTGGGTCTCGACCAGGCGCAGGGCGCGACTGTCGATGCGGCGGGTGAGGGCCAAGAGGGCGGGCAGGTCGTAGACGTCCTGCAGGCACTCGCGCACGGTTTCGAGGATGATCGGGAAGGTCGGGAAGGTGCGGGCCACGTCGAGCAGCTGCGCGGCCTTCTGGCGCTGCTGCCAGAGCGGTGACCGCCGGCCCGGGTTGTAGCGCGGGAGCAGCAGTGCCCGCGCGGCGCACTCGCGGAACCGGGCGGCGAACAGGGCCGACCCGCCGACTTCGTCGGTGACCATCTGTTCGAGCTCGGTCGGGTCGAAGACGAAGAGGGAGCTTCCGGGTGGGTCGGACTCGGTGTCGGGGATGCGCACGACGATGCCGTCGTCACTGGCCACGCAGGCCCCGTCGAGACCGTAGCGCTCCCGCACCCGGGCGCCCACGGCGAGGGCCCAGGGCGCGTGCACCTGCAGGCCGAACGGGGAGTGCAGCACCACCCGCCAGTCGCCGAGCTCGTCTCGGAACCGCTCGACGAGGAGGGTGCGGTCGGTCGGGACCTGACCGGTCGCGGCGCGCTGCTCGGCGAGGAAGGTCAGGAGGTTGTCAACGGCCCGCTCGTCGAGGCCGCCGGCCCGGCAGCGTACCCGGGCCTCCGCGTCGGGGAGCGCCGAGACCTCGCGCAGGAACGCGCCGATCGCCTCACCGAGCTCGGCCGGCCGGCCGAGGCCGTCGCCCTTCCAGAACGGCAGCCGCCCCGGTTCACCGAAGGCGGGCAGCACGAGCACCCGGTCGTGGGTGATCTCCTGGATACGCCAGCTCGTCGTGCCGAGGGCGAAAACGTCGCCGACCCGGGACTCGTAGACCATCTCCTCGTCGAGCTCCCCCACCCGGCGGCCGGTGGCCTGGTCGCCGCCGACCATGAAGACGCCGAATAGGCCGCGGTCGGGGATCGTGCCGCCGCTGGTCACCGCGAGCCGTTGCGCGCCCGGGCGCCCGGTGAGGATGCCCGTCTCCCGGTCCCAGACGATGCGGGGGCGCAGCTCGGCGAACTGGTCGGAGGGATACCGACCGGCAAGCAGGTCGAGGGTGGCCTCGTAGGCCGACCGCGGGAGGGCGTGGAAGGGGGCGCTGCGGCGCACGGTGTCGAACCACTCCTCCGCGTGGATGGGTTCGAGGGCGGTTGCCGCCACGGTCTGCTGGGCGAGGATGTCGAGTGGGTTGGACGGCACCTGCAGGGATTCGATCAGGCCGGCGGCCATGCGCTCGGCGGCGACGGCCGCGTGGATGAGATCGGCCCGGTGCTTGGGGAAGATCACGCCCCGGGAGACCTCGCCCACCTGGTGCCCGGCCCGGCCGATTCGCTGCAGCCCGCTGGCCACGGACGGCGGCGACTCCACCTGCACGACCAGGTCGACGGCGCCCATGTCGATGCCGAGTTCGAGGCTGGACGTCGCCACCACGCAGCGCAGCCGCCCGGCTTTCAGGTCGTCTTCGATCAGTGCGCGCTGCTCCTTGCTGACGGACCCGTGGTGGGCGCGGGCAAGCAGCGGCTCGGCCCCGGCGCTCTGGCCGCTGGCGCCCATGAGCGCGGCCGGCGGGCCGGGTGCCGCAGTGCCGACGGGCGCGAGGGCAGGCATCCGCTCGGTCATCACGGCCGGTATCGCGGCGGGCACGAGCTCGTCCTCGAGGCGTTGGGCATAGATCTCGTTGAAGCGCGCGGTCAGCCGTTCGGCCAGACGGCGGGAGTTGGCGAACACGATCGAGGAGGTGTGCGCCAGCACCTCGTCGACGATTGCCTCTTCCACATGCGGCCAGATGGACCCGGTCTGTGGGGCGGCGGCGGCCGTCGAACCCTCCCGCACCGGTGCCGGGCCGACCTGGCTCATGTCGTCGACGGGAACGACCACGCTGAGGTCGAATCGTTTGGTCGACACCGGTGCGACGATCTCCACCGGTGCGGACCCTCCGAGGAACCGGGCGACCTCGGCGGCCGGTCGCACGGTAGCCGACAGTCCGATGCGCTGGGCCGGGCGGGTGAGCAGGTCGTCGAGCCGTTCCAGTGAGACGGCCAGGTGCGCGCCGCGCTTGCTCGCCGCGACCGCGTGCACCTCGTCGATGATGACCGTGTCCACGGCGCGCAACGATTCCCGCGCCGCCGAGGTGAGCATGAGGAACAGCGATTCTGGCGTGGTGATCAGGATGTCCGGCGGCGTTTTGACCAAGCTTCGGCGTTCCGTGGCCGGAGTGTCCCCCGACCGCACGCCGACGGTCACCCGGGGCGGGGCGAACCCGAGACGCTCGGCAGCCTGGACGATGCCCACCAGCGGGGCCCGCAGATTGCGTTCCACGTCGACGCCGAGCGCCTTGAGCGGCGAGATGTAGAGCACGCGGGTTCCCGGCGCGGTGACCCGGTCAGGACGCGCCGAGGCTTCCGAGACATCTGCGGCCTCTGCAGTATCCGCGGCCAGGCGGTCGATGGCCCAGAGGAACGCGGCGAGGGTCTTACCTGACCCGGTGGGGGCCACCACCAGCGCGTGCGAGCCCCGAGAGATGGCGTCCCACGCCCCGAGCTGGGCCTCGGTGGGTGCGGCGAAGGCCTGCGCGAACCAGGCGCGGGTGGCCGGGGTGAATCGGTGCAGAACCTCGTTCATACGACTATCCTCGCCGATCCGCCTGAGCCGGGCCACTCGAACCAATTCGACGGAGATTCTGAGCTAAAACGGGCTTTCCCGGACATCCAGGACCGATTTTGCCACAATCTCCGTCGAATTCGTTCGTGGCGGAGGCGGGGGCGCGGGCGGAACGCGGAGCGCGGGGCCCGGAACCCGGAACCCGGAACCGCCGACGATGGAAGAGGCCGCCTAGGCGGAGGGCAGCAGCTGCACGGTGAGGGAGTCCACCTGGGTGGCGATGACGTCGCTCGATGACCAGCGAGCCGCGAGCCGGGCGAGGGTCGCGTCGAGCTCGATGCGGGTCAGGCCGTCCACGAGCTCGAGACGCACAATTAGTTCCGGTCCGGCGAGGCGGGCGGCCGGGTCGCCGGGGGCCAGCTCAACCCCGAGCACACTCAGTTCGGTGGACACGGAGTCGGCAAAGGCATCCGCGACGTCGCGACTGGCATAGCTGGGGGTCCAGGGCAGGGACTGGGCGATGGCCCACAGGGCCGGGCGCCGCACCACGAACTCGGTGGGCGCGGTCGGATCGAGCACGACCAGATCGGTGTTCTCCTGAGCCGCGGCCAGCGCGACGCGCACGCCGTCGGCCGGGACCGGCCGGGCCTGCGTGTTCCACGCCGTCATCGCCGCGACCGAGGAGAACACGGGAAGCACCGTGCGGCCGTCGGGCCCGGCCACGGTGATGATCGACAGTTCCTGGGTCTTGTCGACGCGGAGGCCGGCCTCGGTGGTGCCCGATTGGCCGAGTTCGGTCACCAGGGGAACGAGCAGCCGTGAGCCACGGATGGCGTCGACCACCGTCTCTTCGCCGGCCTCCCGAGCCTGGAAGCGGCGCACGGCCGCCAGCAGCGGCTCGGGCGCGAGCCCGTCGTCGTCGCTGTGCATGTTGGGCTCAAACTGTCGTCCCTCCCACGGTTGCCCGGCGGAGTCGCCCCCTCCGGGTCCGCCGGGAAGGCCGGTGGAGCCGAGGTTACGCGCCCGCGACATCCAGCGCCTCGCTCAGGGTGAACGCCCCCGCGTAGAGGGCTTTTCCGACGATCGCGCCCTCGAGTCCGAGCGGTACAAGTTCGCGCAATGCGCGGAGGTCGTCGAGGCTGGAGATGCCGCCGGAGGCGACGACCGGTCGGTCAGTGCGCTCCATCATCTGGCGGAGCAGGTCGATGTTGGGGCCTTGCAGCGTGCCGTCCTTGGTCACATCGGTGACGACGTAGCGCGAGCAGCCAGCCTCCTCGAGACGGGCGAGCACCTCCCAGAGGTCCCCTCCCTCCCTGGTCCAGCCGCGGGCGGCGAGGGTGGTTCCGCGCACGTCGAGCCCGACGGCGACGGCGTCCCCGTGCCGGGCGATGACCTGCGCCGCCCACTCCGGGTTCTCCAGTGCCGCGGTGCCCAGGTTGATCCGGCTGACGCCCGCGTTCAGGGCCGCGTCCAGCGACGCGTCGTCGCGGATCCCGCCGGAGAGCTCGATCTTCACGCCCGTGACCTCGCGGATCACAGTGCGGATGACATCCGTGTTGTTGCCGCGACCGAAGGCCGCGTCGAGGTCGACGAGGTGGATCCACTCGGCGCCCTGGCGGGCCCAGTCAAGTGCCGCGTCGACGGGGTCGCCGTAGTTGGTCTCGGTGCCGGCTTCGCCCTGGGTCAAGCGAACGGCCTTGCCGTCGGCCACATCCACGGCGGGCAGCAGAACGAGACGGAGGGAAGGGGTATGCACAGTCATGGGTGTCCTCGGTTGGGAATGGTCGCGGCGACCGGGTCAGTCAGGGAAAAGTCAAGGTCAGTTCTTGACTGTGCCGAGCCAGTTATGGAGCAGACGGATGCCTGCCTCACCGGATTTCTCCGGGTGGAACTGGGTGGCGGTAAGCGGTCCGTTCTCGATGGCGGCCAGGAAAGGTTGTCCGTGCTCGGACCAGGTGAGAATCGGTTTCGGGAACGGCGGCATGACGTCGAGGGACCATTCCTGGGCTGCGTAGGAGTGCACGAAGTAGAAGCGCTCCTGCTCGAGGCCATGGAACAGCGTCGAGCCCTCCCCCGGCGTGACCGTGTCCCAGCCCATGTGCGGCAGCACCGGCGCCGTCAGCTGCGTCACGGTGCCGGGCCATTCGCCCAGCCCCTCCGTGTCCACGCCGCGTTCGACGCCGTGCTCGAACATGATCTGCATGCCCACGCAGATGCCCAGCACCGGGCGTCCGCCCGCGATCCGGCGGTCGATGATCTCGTCGCCGTGCACCGCCTTCAGAGCCTGCATGACGGCGCTGAACGCGCCCACGCCGGGCACGACGAGCCCGTCGGCCTCAAGCGCCTGACGGCGGTCGCCGGTCAGCGTCACCTCGGCCCCGGCGAGTTCGAGTGCCTTGACGGCGGAGTGCACGTTTCCGGTGCCGTAGTCGAAGACAACGACGCTGGTCACAGCGCACCCTTGGTCGAGGGGACGCCGGACACCAGCGGGTCGAGCGCCTTCGCCTGGCGGAACGCGCGGGCGAACGCCTTGAATTCGGCTTCGGCGATGTGGTGCGGGTCGCGGCCGCCCTGCACGGTGACGTGCACCGTGAGGCCGCCGTTGAAGGCGATAGCCTCAAACACGTGGCGCACCATGGAGCCGGTGAAGTGGCCGCCGATCAGGTGGAACTCGAAACCGGCCGGCTCGCCCTGGTGCACGAGGTAGGGGCGCCCGGAAATGTCGACGACGGCCTGTACGAGGGCCTCGTCGAGCGGCACGACGGCGTCACCGTAGCGGGAGATGCCGGATTTGTCCCCGAGAGCCTGCTTGATCGCCTGGCCGAGCAAGATGCCGACGTCCTCGACTGTGTGGTGCACATCGATCTCGATATCGCCGCGGGCGCGCACGGTGAGGTCGGTCAACGAGTGTTTCGCGAAGGCCGTGAGCAGGTGATCGAAGAACGGGACCGACGTCTGGATGTCCGACTCACCGGTGCCGTCGAGATTGAGCGACAGGTCGATGCTCGACTCGCTGGTCTCGCGCTGCAGGTGGGCGAAACGGGGCGAGGTGGTCGCGAAAGAGAAGCTCATACGACTAGTTTATTGGCCCGCGCCGTTCACGGCCGCCCAAGCGCCTCGAGGGCGTCGAGGAACGCCGTGGTCTCGGCCTCGGTGCCGGCGCTGACCCGCAGGTGGCCCGGGATGCCGACGTCGCGCACAAGGATGCCTTCCGCCAGCAGCGCCTCGAAGGTGGCCCGAGGGTCCTCAACGCCGCCGAACAGCACGAAGTTACTCGCACTGCGCAGCGGAGTGTAGCCAAGCCGGGCCAGTTCGCTCACGATGCGGTCCCGCTGCCCGCGGATGTCGTCGACCATGGCAAGCATCGCGGGCGTGTGGACGAGCGCGGCGACCGCGGCAGCCTGGGTGAGCGCGGACAGGTGGTAGGGCAGACGAACCAGGCGGAGGGCATCCGTCACGGCGGGATCGGCGGCCAGATAGCCGACGCGCACACCGGCGAAGGCGAACGCCTTGCTCATGGTGCGGGACACCAGCAGGCGCTCCCGGCCGGGAAGCAGGCTCAGGGCGGTTGGCGCGTCATCCGTCCCGAACTCGGCGTACGCCTCGTCGACGACAACGATGCCGTCGCTCGCATCGTAGACGGCCGCGATCGTTTCCAGGGACAGGGGCGTGCCGGTGGGGTTGTTCGGCGAGCAGAGGAAGACGAGGTCAGGGGCAACCCGGTCGACCCACTCGAGCGCCGTGGCCGGGGAGAGTTCGAACTTTGCGTCACGACCGCCCGCGATCCAGCGGGTGCCGGTGCCGGAGGCCAGCAGAGGGTACATGGAGTAGGTCGGCGCGAAGCCGAGCACGGACCGACCCGGGCCGCCGAAGGCCTGCAGCACCTGCTGAAGAACCTCGTTGGAACCGTTGGCGGCCCAGATGTTCTTTCGGGTGAGGCCGTGACCGAGATAACGGGCGAGGGAATCCCGCAGCTCGGTGAACTCCCGATCGGGGTATCGGTTCACGGTCGTGACCGCCACGGCCAACGCCGCCACGATGTCCTGCGCCACCTCAGCCGGGATGCCGTGGGTGTTCTCGTTCACGTTGAGAGCCACCGGCACGTGCAACTGCGGCGCCCCATAGGGAGTGAGTCCGCGCAGATTATCGCGAAGGGGCAGATCGTTGAGACTGGTCACTCCCCCAATATTACCGGGGTGAGACCGGCGGGGGCTCGCCGCGGGTAGTTCACAGGTCGTTCGGAAGCGCCAGCCGCTGACCGGGCTGCACGCTGTCGGACGGCAGCTGATTGAGGCTCACAATCTCGGCGATCACCTCGCGCGGATCGGACGTGGGCGCGATTGTCTCGGCAAGTTGCCAGAGCGACTGCCCCGACTTGATGGTGACGTAGTCGAAGGCCGAGGCCACGTGAGCGACGGTCGAGTTCTCGGCGGCGGCGATGCCTCCGTTGAGGGCGACGGCCAGGGCCACGGCCACGAGCGGAAAGGCAGCCAGGGACGTGAAAACGATGCGACCGCGCCGGGTGAGTCGGAGCCGGGTGCGTCCGGTCGCGATGGGGGCGCCTCGTTCAAGTGCAGTGCTCATGTGATACCTCCTGTGAGAAGACGCATCCGACTCTCGGCCGGGAGAGCCGGATGCGAACTTATGTTCCGAATGTATATTCGATTATTCGAACAATCAAGCTTTATTCGGTAGTTTCTGCAATATTTATTCCGACCCACTCGAATACATGTTTGTTTAATGAGCTCAACGCGGATACAGTTTCGATTGTTGATTGACACTCAATCAGGCACCCCCGACATTCGCGTGAATCGGCGGCATTCGCTGCTTGCTGCCAGCGCATCAATCAAAACGAGGAGCGACGAACGTGGCACAGAACACCAGCGGTCCCCGCGACAAGGGCGGCACCAGACGGCGCAAGAGCCTCAGCGAGAAGCAGCTCGCCATCCTCGACGTCATCCAGCGCTCGGTCAGCCAACGCGGCTATCCGCCGAGCATGCGCGAGATCGGCGACGCCGTCGGCCTGTCGTCACTGTCGAGCGTCACCCACCAGCTCAACCAGCTGGAACTGAGCGGTTACCTCCGCCGAGACCCGAACCGTCCCCGAGCACTGGAGGTGCTCATCGAGATTCCGCAGTCGCCCGAAGACACGACGGCCGGAGCCTCGGAAAGTTTCCACACCGGAGTGCAGGTCGGCGACGCCGCCATGGTTCCGCTCGTCGGTCGCATCGCCGCCGGCATCCCGATCACCGCCGAACAGCAGATCGACGAGATTTTCCCGCTACCCCGCCAGCTGGTGGGCAAGGGCGATCTGTTCATGCTCAAGGTGTCGGGCGAATCGATGATCGACGCCGCCATAATGGACGGCGACTGGGTCGTCGTGCGGCAGCAGAAGACCGCCGAAAACGGTGAAATCGTTGCAGCCATGCTCGACAACGAGGCAACCGTCAAGGTCTTCCGCCAGCGCGACGGGCACACCTGGCTACTGCCCCGCAACACCAACTTCGAACCCATCGTCGGCGATCACGCCGAGATTCTGGGGAAGGTTGTGGCAGTGCTGCGGTCGGTTTAGGGCATCAGCACTCAAGCACATCAGCATTTCAGGCCGACTCTTGGTCTCGACGGTTTCGACCAGCGTCGTGGAGACGCGCGCGTGTTGAGTCACCATGGTTATTTCGGTCGGGTCTTGTGAGCCGGGTCTTGTGGGCCGGGCACGAACACTGTTCTTGGTGTCGTGCCCGGCTTTTGTGTGGGTGGAGGCGGGGTCAGGCGGAGACGGAGGAGGTCAGGCGGGCGCGGAGGATGCGGGTGGCGGCGAGCATGTTGTGCAGGGACTGGACGGTTTCGGTGTAGCCGCGGGTTTTGAGGCCGCAGTCGGGGTTCACCCAGAGCCGGGTGGCCGGGATGGCCGCCGCGGCGCGCTCGAGCAGGTCGGTGAGTTCGGACACGCTCGGCACACGCGGCGAGTGGATGTCCCACACTCCCGGGCCGATACCGTGGTCGAAGCCCTGGGACCGGATATCGCCCACCACCTCCATGCGAGAGCGTGCCGCCTCGATGCTGGTCACATCGGCGTCCAGGTTGCGGATCGCGTCGATGACCACCCCGAACTCCGAGTAGCAGAGGTGGGTGTGGATCTGGGTGGCCGCGGCCGCACCGGCCGTCGCCAGGCGGAAGGACCCCACCGACCAGTCGAGGTATTCCGCCTGGTCCTTCTGCTTCAACGGCAGCAGCTCCCGCAGCGCGGGCTCGTCGACCTGGACGATCTGAATGCCGGCCGACTCCAGGTCGGCGATCTCGTCCCGGAGGGCCAGGGCCACCTGCCTGGCCGTCTCGCCCAGCGGCTGGTCGTCGCGCACGAACGACCACGCGAGGATCGTGACCGGACCGGTGAGCATCCCCTTGACGGGCTTGGGCGTCAGCCCCTGCGTGAACGCCGACCACTCGACCGTGATGGGCCGCGGCCGGGACACGTCACCCCAGAGGATCGACGGGCGCACACACCGGCTGCCATAGGACTGCACCCAGCCGTTCTCGGTGACCGCGAAGCCGTCCAGGTTCTCGGCGAAGTACTGCACCATGTCGTTGCGTTCCGGCTCCCCGTGCACGATCACGTCGAGGCCGATGTCTTCCTGCAGCGAGACGACCCGACGGATTTCGGCGCGCATCAGGTCCCGGTAGTCCGCGGTGCTCAGCACCCCCCGTACCAGCTGCGCCCTGGCCCGACGGATGTCCCCGGTCTGCGGGAAGGATCCGATCGTGGTCGTCGGCAGGAACGGCAGCCCGAGGGCCATCTCCTGGGCTGCCACTCGGGCTGCGTAGGCGCCCCGGGTGAAGTCGCCCGGAGCGAGCGCGTCGGCGCGCACCCGAACGGCGCCATCGTGGACTCCGGGAGCCACCCCCCGCGCGTCGAGGGCCGCGGAGGCCGCAGAGAGGTCGATCTCGATGGCACGGCGACCCAGACTGAGGCCGCGGGCGAGTGTGGCAACCTGCGCGACCTTCTGATCCGCAAAGGCCAGCCAGGTCTTCAGGTCGTCGTCCAGCGCCGATTCGTCGTCGACGTCGTGGGGAACGTGCAGCAGCGAGGTAGAGGTGGAAACCGAGATCCGCGGCGAGAGGCGGACCAGGCCGGCCGCCGTGTCGAAGGCGGCGGCCAGGTCGCCGCGCCAGATATTGTGGCCGTCAATGACGCCAGCCACGAGAGTGGTCGTGTCGAGTCCGGGGGTCTCCGCCGGCACGCTTCCCCGCACGAGGTCAAGCCCGATGGCTTCCACCGGGGTGATGGCAAGAACGGGTAGGGCGTCGTCGAGGCTGCCGTACGGCGCGGCGACAAACAGGGCCGGACGCTCGGCGACGGCGCCGAGGGTGTTGTAGGCGAAGCGGAGGCCGGCGAGGGCATCCGTTCTCGGGATGTCGATGCTCTCGCTGACCAGGGCAGGCTCGTCGAGCTGCACCCATTCGGCTCCAGCGGCGCGCAGCCGCTGCAGGAGGGCGGCGTAGACCGGCACAAGGTCGTCGAGGCGGTCAAGCGGACTGAATCCGGCCGGGGCCTCGTCGCTGGGCTTGCTCAGCAGCAGGAAGGTGACCGGGCCGACGATGACGGGCCGGGTCAGGAATCCGGCCGCCTTCGCCTCCTCGAACTCGCGCACCAGGCGGGTGCCGGCGAGGGTGAACTCGGTCTCGGGGCCGATCTCCGGCACCAGGTAGTGGTAGTTGGTGTCGAACCATTTGGTCATCTCCAGCGGCGGATTCTCCCCTTCGCCGCGGGCGAGGGTGAAGTAGCCGGCCAGGTCGAGGTGGCCGTCCGCGCCCCGCAGATGCGCGAACCGGGCGGGGACGGCGCTCACCGTGCTCAGGGCATCCAACATCTGGTCGTAGTAGGAGAAGGATTCCGGGATGGACGAGTCGTCCCGGCCGAGTCCCAGCTGCACGAGGCGCTTCCTGGTGCTCTGGCGCAGGGCGGCCGCGGTCGCTTCGAGCTCGTCGGCGCTGACCGATCCGGCCCAGAACGCTTCGACGGCCTTCTTCAGTTGGCGGCGCGGCCCGATGCGCGGGTAGCCCAGGATGGTGCCGGCGGGAAAGGCGGGAAAGGCGGAAGTGTGGGTCATGAGTTCTCCTTGACGGGGTGAGGGGCAGGCAGTGCGGAAGCAGGCAGGGTGGGGGTGAGCAGACCGCAGCCGTCGAGCACGGCGAGCACGGTCTCGTGCTGGTTGAAGGCGTAGAGGTGCAGCCCGGGGGCACCGCCGGCGATGAGTTGCCGGGCCAGTTCGGTGGCCTGACGGATGCCGATCTCACGCTGGCCTTCCTTCGTCGGCTCCACCTCGAGCGCGATCGCCAGCTCGGACGGCAGTTCCTCGCCGGACAACTCGAGGATGCGGCGCAGGCGGGCCGGGCTCGTGACCGGCATGATCCCGGGCAGGATCGGGAATTCGACCCCGGCGGCACGGGCTCGCAGGATGAAGCTGAGGTAGTGGTCGGCGTGAAAGAAGAGTTGCGTGATCGCCAGGTTGGCGCCGGCGGCCTGCTTGGCCAGGAGCGCGTCGATGTCCTGGGTGGCCGACCGGGAGCGCGGGTGGCCGTTCGGGAAGGCGGCCACGGCGATGCGTACCTTCTCCCGTTCCCGCTTGATCGTGCGGGCGGCAGGGAGTCCCGGGATCACGGCCTCGCGGTACGGCACCCGCTCGGCCTGCACCCGGTGGATCAGCTGCACCAGTTCCGCGGCGCTGCCCAGGTCGCCGAGGAAGGCCTCACCCTCCCGAATGCCTTCCGGCGGGTCGCCACGCAGGGCCAGGAAGCTCCGCACCCCGGCGTCCAGAAACTCCCGGATCAGCTGGCTCGATTCCGCGTTGGACGAGCCCACGCAGGTGAGGTGGGCCAGCGGGTCCACGGTGGTGGTGCGCAGGATGTGGGTGAGCACGTCCAGGGAGGAGCGCCGGGAGGAGCCGTTCGCACCGTAGGTGACCGAAATGAATTCCGGGCCGGCCGCGGCCAGCCGCTCGATAGTGGCGTGCAGCACGGAGGTGGCAGCATCCGATGTGGGCGGATACAACTCGAATGAGAACGGGATTTTCCGGCATGCAGGATCCGAGGTGTGGGGCATTGCTCCTCATTCGACAGTTGCCAGTGTCAGTCACCGGGGGCCGGGCGACCGCGGACCGCCCGGCAAGCCAGGCGGGCGTTCGCGGGCGGGTGCCGGGCTCGGCTGTCGCTCCATGCCGCCGGTCAGGAGACCGGCGGCAACGATTGAGAAGACTCTAACAAGCACGCCCGGTGCCCGGCAGGTCTGTGACCGAATATGTCATCAGCTGGCGCCGGAGCGGCTCAGACAGGCCGGAGGAGTGCGGACATCGGCAGGCGAAGGCCTGCCGAGGTACGCGGAGCGAAGCCGGCGGGTCAGCCGGTGACGGCCGGCGGCACGGCGAACGGCTCGAACAGCGCCCGAATCTCATCAGTCACCAGAGCCGTAACCCGGGTGCCGGTCTCGGCGTACTCGGTGGACAGCACCGTGCCCTGATCGTGCAGCACCGCGATCAGGTCGCCCCGCTCGTAGGGGATGAGCAACTCGAGCCTGATCGACGGCCGCGGCAGCAGGTCCGAGATGGTCGCGAGCAGTTCCTCGATGCCCTCGCCGGTGCGGGCCGAGACGAAAATGCCCTTCGGCCAGAGTCCGCGCAGCACGAGCCCGTCATCATCGCTGATCAGGTCGCTCTTGTTGAAGACGACGACCTCCGGGATCTCCCGGGCGCCGACCTCGGCGATGACCTCGCGCACTGTGGCAAGCTGGCTCGCCGGGTCAGGATGCGAGCCGTCGACGACGTGCACGATGACGTTGGCGTCGGCGACCTCCTCGAGGGTGGACCGGAACGCCTCCACCAGCTGATGGGGCAGGTTCCGCACGAACCCGACGGTGTCCGTCAGCGTGTAGAGCAGCCCGTCGGCCGTCGTCGACTTGCGCACCGTGGCGTCCAGGGTGGCGAACAGGGAGTTATCGACGAGCACGCCGGCCCGGGTGATGCGGTTGAGCAGGCTCGACTTGCCGGCGTTGGTGTAACCGACGATGGCGACGGATGGCACGGCGTTGCGCTTGCGGTTGGCCCGCTTGGCCTCGCGAGCGGGTTTCATCTCGAGGATCTGCTTGCGGAGGCGGGACATCCGGGTGTGGATGCGCCGGCGGTCCAGCTCGATCTTGGTCTCGCCGGGGCCGCGCGAACCCATGCCCGCACCGGCGCCGCCCACCTGGCCTCCGGCCTGGCGGGACATCGAGTCCCCCCAGCCGCGCAGGCGGGGAAGCAGGTATTCGAGCTGGGCGAGTTCGACCTGGGCCTTCCCCTCGCGGCTCTTGGCGTGCTGACTGAAGATGTCGAGGATCACGGCGGTGCGGTCGATGACCTTCACCTTGACGACGTCCTCGAGGGCGCGCCGCTGGCTGGGCGCCAGCTCGGTGTCGGCGATGACGGTGTCGGCGCCCATCGCCTTGACGATGCCGGCCACCTCTTCGGCCTTGCCCTTGCCGAGGTAGGTGCTGGCGTCGGGCTTCGCTCGGCGCTGCATGAGGCCGTCGAGAACGGTGGCGCCGGCGGTCTCGGCCAGCGCGGCGAGTTCGCGCATGGAGTTCTCGGCGTCCGCGACGGTCCCGTGCGTGTACAGGCCGATCAGAACGACGTTCTCCAGCCGGAGCTGGCGGTACTCGACCTCGGTGACGTCCTCGAGTTCGGTGGAGAGGCTGGGCACGCGGCGCAGCGCGTTGCGGTCCTCGCGGTCCTGCTGCACGCCGTCGTGACCCTCGTCGTCGTGCGACGGGCCGGATTCGGCCTGCAGAGCCTGCGCGGAGCCGCTGCGGAACAGCGAATAGCCGGCAGCCTTGCTATCAGCGCTGGCGAGAACGCGGGCGACCACGTCGTCGGTGTCGTCGGGCAGATGTGACTCAGTCATTCCTTTAACAATACTTCCTCGATGCACGGTAAGTTCCCTCTATGCCTTCCGACCACTACTTCACCCCGGCACCCGACAGCACCCTGAAACTCCGCCAGGTGACCGTTCGATTGGGAGGCCAAGAGCGCGAGCTGACCACAGCCAATTCGGTCTTCAGCCCGGAGCACATCGACACCGGCACCCAGGTGCTCTTGAACAGCGCGCCGACCCCGCCGCCCGGCGGCGATTTCCTCGACCTGGGCTGCGGCTGGGGTCCGATCAGCCTGCACTTGGCCCTCGCCTCACCCCGCGCCACGATCTGGGCCGTCGACGTCAACGAGCGGGCGCTCGACCTGGTGCGGCTGAACGCGGAGGAGCTCGGCCTCACCAACATCACCGCAGTGCGGCCCGATCAGATGCCCGCCCACGTGGCGTTCCGCACCATCTGGTCGAATCCCCCGATCCGGGTCGGCAAAACCGAACTGCACACCATGCTGCGTACCTGGCTGCCGCGCCTGGAGCCGGGTTCGGATGCCTGGCTCGTCGTGCAGCGCAACCTCGGCTCCGACTCCCTGCAGCGCTGGCTCGACGGCGACCTGCCCGCCGAATTCAGCACCTCACGGCACTCCATCAGCAAGGGCTTCCGGGTCCTGCGGGTGAAACGCCAGGACTAGACCGCGTCGCGGCCCATCGCCCCGAGCTAGTTCTCAGCCGAGGCGGAAGACCCCGTCGAACACGAGTTCCGCCGGACCCGACAGTGAGACGTGCTCGCCGTCCTCGGTCGGAAACATGCGCACGCCGAGCGTGCCGCCGGTGACCTCGACCTGCCACTGGTTCGGGGCACCCGCGCCTGCCCAGTGCCGGGTGGCGAGGGCCGCCGCGGCCGCCCCCGTTCCGCAGGAGAGTGTTTCGCCGCTGCCGCGCTCGTGCACGCGCATCCGGATGCGGCCGACACCGTTCACGACGAGCGGATCGCCCGGAAGCACGAACTCGATGTTCGCCCCGGCCGCCGGGTCAGGGTCGAGCTGCGGCACGAAGGTGAGGTCGACGCCTGCGAGCTCGTCGTCGTCGGCCAGTGCCACGACCACGTGCGGGTTGCCCACGTTGATGCCGAGACCGGGGCGGGCCACGGGCAGGTCCTTCGCCCGAACGAGCGGTTCGATACCGTCGAGGCGCCACCGGCCGAGGTCGACCTGGTAGCCGGTTGCGCCGCGCTGCACGTCGCGCACTCCCCCGCGGGTGCCGATGCAGAGCGTGTCGCCGCGGTCGAGCGAGGTCAGGCCCTGCTCTACCAGGAAGCGGGTGTAGACGCGGATGCCGTTGCCGCACATCTCGGACACCGTGCCGTCGGCGTTCCAGTAGTCCATGAACCATTCGGCCGCGTCGTCCTCGGCGAGGGCGATCGCACCGGCGGCCAGGCTCGTGGAGCGCACCGCGCGGATGATGCCGTCGGCACCGATGCCGAATCGGCGGTCGCAGATGGCCCGGATCTGGCTCGGGGTAAGGTCGATCTGCCCGTCGGGATCAGAGAAAAGCACGAAGTCGTTCCCGGTGCCGTGGCCCTTGGTGAAGTTCAGATCAATACCCATGCCGTCCAGTTTAGGAGGCCGGGTCGGCCGCCCAGTGCTCGGCCGGCTGCTCCGGGTCGGCCAGGCGGGTCAGCGCCCGGTCAACCCGATCCGGCGCGTCGAAGTCGATCCAATGGGTGTGCGGGGAACGCTTGAACCAGCTCACCTGCCGTCTCGCGTACCGGCGGGTGAGCTGCTGCGTCTCCTGGATAGCCTCCGCCCGGCTGAGGCTGCCCGTCAGCTGCCCAAGGGCCTGGGCGTAGCCGATGGCCCGGCTGGCCGTGACACCGGTTTCGAGTCCGCTCGGGATCAGCCCGCGCACCTCCTCGACGAGCCCGCGGGCCCACATACCCTCCACCCGGGCGTCGAGGCGGGGGGTGAGCTCCGCGCGCTGGGCGCGGAGGCCCACTGTGACCGCGGGCATCCAGTAGACCGGCTCGTCGGGCAGGGCGGCGGTGTGCGGCCCCCCGGTCAGCTCCACGACCTCGAGGGCGCGCACGAGGCGCCGACCGTTGCCGGCGCCGATGCGGGCGGCGGCGACCGGGTCCACGGCCTTCAACCGGGTGTACAGGGCACCAGGCCCCTGCTCGATCAGGTCGGCTTCGAGTCGGGCGCGCAGCACGGCATCCGTGCCGGGGAACTGGAAGTCGTAGACCACGGCGGACACGTAGAGCCCGGAGCCGCCGACCAGGATGGGCACGCTGCCGCGCGCCACGATGTCGGTGATCGCGGCGCGGGCCTCCGTCTGGTAGCGGGCGACGGTGGCCTCGTCGGTGACCGACAGCACGTCGAGCAGGTGGTGCGGGACGCCGCGGCGCTCCAGCACGGTGAGCTTGGCGGTGCCGATGTCCATGCCGCGGTACAGCTGCATGGCGTCGGCGTTGACGATCTCCGCCCCCCGACCGGCCTCGGCCAGGCGTTCGGCGAGGTCGAGCGAGAGGTCGGACTTGCCGGTGCCGGTGGGTCCGACGACAACGATCAGCGTCGGGTGGGCGCCGGTCACCGGGTTCGGGCCGGGCACCTGCCTAGCGCTCCCCGTCGGTGACGTCGTAGATCGGCGTGGTGCTGGAACTGGCCACCGCGGGCGAGCCCACGGCCCGGTCGGGTAGGCGCAGGGTCGGCAGGCCGAGGGAGACCGAGCCAGACCCGCCTGCTGCTCCGCCGTGACTGGGCACGCCGCAGTACTCGGCTTCGAGGCGGTCCCAGGCGTCGCCGGCGATGGTGCGCCGGATGCGCAGCGGAGCCCCGTCGACGGAGTCGGCGATCAGGTGGAAGGGGGCCGCCTGGGTGACCGTGACGGTCACGAGGTCGCCCGGACGGGGCAGTTCCGAGCCTTCCGGCACGTCGAAGTGCACGAGCCGGCTGTCAATGGCGCGACCGCTGAGTCGACGGGTGTCGGCGTCCTTGCGGCCCTCGCCGTTGGCGACGAGCAGTTCGACCTCGCGACCGACCACAGCCTGGTTCTCCTCCCAGGAAATCCGCTCCTGCAGGGCGGCGAGGCGCTCGTAACGATCCTGCACGATCTCCTTGGGGACCTGGTTGGGCAGCGTCGCGGCGGGGGTCCCGGGCCGGATGGAGTACTGGAAGGTGAAGGCGGTGGCGAACCGGGCCAGCTCCACGACCCGCAGGGTCTCCTGGAAGTCCTCCTCGGTCTCGCCGGGGAAGCCGACGATGACGTCCGTGCTGATGGCCGCGTGCGGCATCTGCGCGCGCACGCGGTCGAGGATGCCGAGGAACCGCGCCGACCGGTAGGAGCGGCGCATGGCCTTGAGGATACGGTCCGAGCCGGACTGCAACGGCATGTGCAACTGCGGCATGACCGACGGCGTCTCGGCCATGGCGTCGATCACGTCGTCGGTAAAGGCAGCCGGGTGCGGGCTGGTGAAACGGATGCGTTCCAGCCCCTCGATCTTGCCGGCCGCGCGCAGCAGCTTGCCGAAGGCGAGACGGTCGCCGAACTCAACCCCGTAGGAGTTGACGTTTTGGCCGAGCAGGGTGACCTCGATCGCCCCGTCGTCGACGAGGGCCTGGATTTCGGCGAGGATCTCGCCGGGACGGCGGTCCTTCTCCTTACCGCGCAGCGCGGGCACGATGCAGAACGTGCAGGTGTTGTTGCAGCCGACGGAGATGGAGACCCAGCCGCTGTAGCTCGAATCGCGCTTCGTGGGCAGGGTCGAGGGGAAGGTCTCGAGGGAGTCGAGGATTTCGAGCTGGGCCTCGCCGTTGTGCCGTGCACGCTCGAGCATGCTCGGCAGCGACCCCATGTTGTGCGTCCCGAAGACGACGTCGACCCAGGGTGCCTTCTTGAGGATGACGTCCTTGTCTTTCTGGGCCAGGCAGCCGCCGACGGCGATCTGCATGCCGTCGTGGCGGCGCTTGACCGAGGCCAGCTGCCCCAGGTTGCCGTAGAGCTTGTTGTCGGCGTTCTCGCGGACGGCACAGGTGTTGAGCACGACGATGTCGGCTTCCTCCCCGCCGGCCGTCACGTAGCCGGCCGCTTCGAGCGACCCGCTGAGCCGTTCGGAGTCATGCACGTTCATCTGACAGCCGAAGGTGCGCACCTCGTAGGTGCGGGCCCGGCCCTCAGCATCGTGCGCCGCCTGGCTTGGAGCAATCAGAGTCGGCGCGCTCAAGGCCGCGGTGCGCAGGGCCGAGGCGCGCAGGGCCGCGGTGCGCAGGGCCGACTGCTGCGGGTCCAGCGTCTCGGCGCTGGAGAATGGGGGCGTAGCGGTGCTGCTGGTCATAGTGGGTACCAGCTTACGCGTGGCACCTCCGAAACCGGGCCGGGTTGCCCCGACCCGCTCCCTACTGGAACCGCACCCGCGATGGCGAACCACCGCGGGAGGCAAGGGCGGCCTTCACCGCCACGCGCACGATGGACGAGGAATAGCCCTTGCGCATCAGGAACGCGTTGAGTCGACGGTCGATGGTCTGGTCGTCGAGCCGCCCGAGCTGCCCAACCCGCTTGACGGCTATTTCGATGGCCCGTTCCGTCTCGTCGTCGGGCATTTCGTCGAGCTTTTCCAGGATGAGGTCCTGATCGAGCCCACGGCGGCGCATCTCCGCCTGCACACCGGAGCGCCCCAGGCCTTTGCGCTCGTGGTGGCTGTGCACGATCTGATCGGCGAGGCGGCCCTCATCGATGTACGACAACTCGATGAAGCGCTCGATGATCTCTTCGATCTCGTGCTCAGCGACCTCCGTACCGCCAAGAACTGCGCGGGCCTCGGCCGCCGACAGGGACCGGCCGCGCAGCCGCTGGCGCAGCACCCCCTCGGCGTGCTCGCGATCGGCGGCGGCCCGGGACGCCACACCCTCAGGGGCGTCGTCCCCGTCGTCGGCACCGACACCAGCACCGACACCAGCACCGACACCGGCACCGCCACCGGCACCGCTGTCGACTGCGGGGCCGCTCGACGCCGCCGGACCACCGTCGCCGAGATACGTGACCGGCGCCAGTTGTTCGTCGGCGATCGGCGCCGCCTCGAGCTCGGTCGGCCGGGTCGCGGCGGCGCCGCGGGCCGCGCTCTTGCGACGTGCCGCACTCAGCGACGCGACCTCGTCGGCCGGCTCGAAGTAGACCATGCGCTACGCCCCCTTGCGGGCGGCGAGCTTGGCCTGGAGGGACTCCGCCTTGGCGGCTGCGGCCTCCTTGGCTGCGGCTGCGGCGACCAGGGCGGCTGCGGCGTCGATTGCGGCCTGCGCCTTCTTGGCGGCCGCACCCTCGGGGCTGATCCCGAGCTTGAAGAGGATCTTGTTCTCGATCTCGTTGGCCATATCCGCTTCACGCAGCAGGAAGTTGCGCGAGTTCTCCTTGCCCTGGCCCAGCTGGTCGCCGTCGTACGTGTACCAGGCTCCGGACTTCTTGACGATGCCGTGCTCGACACCGAAGTCGATCAGGCTGCCTTCCCGGGAGATGCCGATGCCGTAGATGATGTCGAATTCCGCCTGCTTGAAGGGCGGTGCCATCTTGTTCTTGACGACCTTGACCCGCGTGCGGTTACCGACGGCCTCGGTGCCGTCTTTCAGGGTCTCGATACGGCGGATGTCGAGGCGCACCGACGCGTAGAACTTGAGCGCCTTGCCACCGGCGGTGGTCTCGGGGCTGCCGAAGAAGACCCCGATCTTCTCGCGCAACTGGTTGATGAAGATCATGGTGGTATTGGTCTGACTGAGGCCACCGGTGAGCTTGCGCAGGGCCTGGGACATCAGACGGGCCTGCAGGCCCACGTGCGAGTCACCCATCTCACCCTCGATCTCGGCGCGGGGAACCAGCGCGGCGACGGAGTCGATCACGATCAGGTCAATGGACCCGCTTCGCACGAGCATGTCGGCAATTTCCAGCGCCTGCTCACCCGTATCGGGCTGGGAGACGAGGAGCGCGTCGATGTCGACTCCGAGCTTGCGGGCGTACTCAGGGTCCAGAGCGTGCTCGGCGTCGATGAAGGCGGCGATGCCGCCGTTCTTCTGCGCGTTCGCGATGGCGTGCAGGGTGAGCGTGGTCTTTCCCGACGATTCCGGACCGTAGATCTCCACGATGCGACCTCGGGGCAGGCCACCTATGCCGAGGGCCACGTCCAGCGCGATCGACCCCGTGGAGATCGTCTCGACGGGGGCGCGCTCGTCGCTGCCCAAACGCATGATCGAACCCTTGCCGAACTGGCGGTCGATTGCTGCAAGAGCGGTGTCGAGGGCTTTTTCGCGATCTGCTGATGATGCCATGAGTGATCTCCTTCGGTCGTGCATTCCGGCGCCTATAGGCTGTCGCGTTTGGTTACCGGGACGACCCCGACACCCGCTTTCAACAAGGCATGTGCTCTCTGTCGCTGACACAAACCGACTGTACGCGGCACGTCCGACAGAGCCGGGAACGGGGAGCGGCAGTGGATAAGCCGTCTTCGACTCCTGCTGTGGAGGAGTATATCAAAATGCGAACACGCATTCGAGAATTCCACGGAATCCGGGGCGTGTCGAGCGAAAACTAGCTGCGGGCGGCGGGGAGTCCCGCGCCGTACCAACGGGCCTTCGGGACATCCGTCTCGGCGCAGAGGGCAAGCCAGACGTCGCGCGCCGAAGCACCGCCGGCCAGAGCCTGGTCGGCGGTGCATCCAAACGGGGTCAGGATGAGATCTCGAGTGAGGACGCGGCCGTAGCCTTCGCCGAACTCGTCGCTCAAAGCCTGTCGGAACTCACTGAGCCGCATGGTATGGAACTAGCGCACCATCATGTCGTCGTAGTTGGCCACGAGCTCGTCGGGCACAGTGTCGGGGAACCTGTCGATTCCCTCGATGATGGCCAGTCGGTCGCCGACTTCCCGCATGATGACCGAGATCGGGGTCTCCAACGCTTCTGCAACGGAAGCCAGAATCTCGGAAGACGCTTCTTTCTGGCCACGCTCCACCTCGCTCAGATACCCGAGGGCCACACTGGCCCTGCTGGCTACCTGACGGAGTGTGCGCCCTTTCTGCAGGCGGAAGTCCCTGAGCACATCGCCGATTTCCTGTCGAACAAGAATCATCGGAACCTCCTTCTCGTACTGATTATGTGTTGCTTATCGAGTACCGTTTTATACTTCTGGCGCCCACTCAACCGGGTGGTTGCGTGTGTTGGATCGCAAGAGTACTACAACCTTGAACACCCTGACACTACCGATATCGACTGGGCTTTTCTTGTGAATATGCTCGTTGTAACCACGGAATTCGGGGAACTATTCCACCGCGTCACGGGCTAACAGCTGCCACACAGCTTCGACGGCCGCGGCCACGGAGGCCGCTCGAACGAGGGCACGGTCTCCGTGCAGCCGGAGCGGGATGACCGATATTTCTCCTTCACGAGCCAGCCCGAGGAACACCGTTCCCGGCTCGTGGCCACCCTGGCCGTCGGGCCCTGCCACACCCGTCGTGGCGATGCCGATGTCGGCGGGCCGGCCGTCGACGGCGAGGCGCGTACGCACGCCCTCCGCCATCTGCAGGGCAACCTGCGGGTGCACCGGGCCGTGCTCCTCGAGCAGAGCCGCGTCGACGCCGAGGAGGGTGTGCTTGAGCGCACTCTGGTACGCCACCACTCCCCCGTTGACGACGACGGATGCGCCGGGGATGCGGATGAGTTCGGCTGTCAGCGCCCCGCCGGTAAGGGACTCGGCCACGGCGATAGTGAGGCCGCGGCGGGTGAGCTCGGCGACGAGGCGCGCGGTGGCATCCGTCGCCCCGGGTATGTCAGCAGGTGACAGAGCCTCGTCGAATGCCGGAGGAATCGGATCAGCCACGGTCGTGCTGGAGCCGGTTCTCGCGCCGCGCGGCCACGAGGTAGTCGAAGCCGGTGACGACGGTAACGATGAGGGCGAGGGCCATGGCCGTCCAGTTGACCCAGTAAATCCAGTCGCCCAGCAGCAGCCAGAGGGGCACGAGGGCGAGGGAGATCGCCACGGACTGCAACACGGTCTTGAGCTTGCCACCCCGTGACGCCGGGATGACCCGGTCCTTCAGCATGACGAACCGGAACACCGTGATGCCGACTTCGCGCACGAGGATGACGATGGTCACCCACCACCACAGTTCGCCGAGGATGGAGAGGCAGACCAGGGCTCCGCCGGTGAGCACCTTGTCGGCGATCGGATCGAGGATCTTGCCGAGGTCGGTGACCAGGTTGTGCCGACGGGCGATGGCCCCGTCGATCCCGTCGGTGGCGATGGCCACGATGAACAGGGCGGCCGCCCACCAGCGCAGCGCGCCGTCCTGGCCGGCGTCGGCGAGGAGCATATAGATGAACACCGGCGCGAGCAGGATGCGCACGATCGTGATCAGATTCGGGAGATTCCAGTTGCTGGGCCGGACGACCGGCGTGGATGGTGTGGCCATGGGTCAGTCCCTGTCGGTCAGTTGCCAGGCGTCTTCATCGGGAGATGCGTCTTCTTCAAGGTACCCCTCCGACATTTTGGCGACCGGGTCGTCGGCGTAGCGCGGATCGGGCGGGCCGGGCGTGTGCTGGGCCGCGGACTGGTGAGCTGCGGCGGCCTGAGCGGCGGCCGTGGCGGCGTGGTGTTCGGCGTCGGAGCCGCGCAGCAGGGCCAGCACGCCGGGCAGCTGCTCCACGGAGACGAGCACGTCGCGCGCTTTCGATCCCTCGGAGGGACCGACGATTTCGCGGGACTCGAGCAGGTCCATCAGGCGGCCCGCCTTGGCGAAGCCGACCCGGAGCTTGCGCTGCAGCATCGACGTGGACCCGAACTGGGTCGACACGACCAGTTCCGCCGCTGCGAGGAGCACCTCGAGGTCATCTCCGATGTCGGAGTCGATTTCTTTGCGGGGGGCGACCATGGAGACATCCGGCCGGTAGTCGGGGCGGGCCTGCAGAGTGACGTGCTTGACGACGCGTTCGATCTCGGCCTCGTTCACCCAGGCCCCCTGCACGCGGATCGCCTTGGAGGCTCCCATCGGCAGGAACAGGGCGTCGCCCTGCCCGATCAGCTTGTCGGCGCCCGGCTGGTCGAGGATGACCCGGGAATCGGTGACGCTGGTCACGGCGAAGGCGAGGCGGGAGGGCACGTTGGCCTTGATCAGGCCCGTGACGACGTCGACGCTGGGGCGCTGGGTGGCGAGCACGAGATGGATGCCCGACGCGCGGGCCAGCTGGGTGATGCGCACGATCGAGTCTTCGACGTCGCGCGGTGCGACCATCATCAGGTCGGCGAGCTCGTCGACGACGACCAGGAGGTAGGGATACGGCTTGAGGCTGCGCAGGCTGCCGGCGGGCAGCACGATCTCGTTGTTGACGACGGCCTTGTTGAAGTCGTCGATGTGGCGGAATCCGAAGCTGGCCAGGTCGTCGTAACGCATGTCCATCTCCTTCACCACCCACTGCAGCGCCTCGGCGGCCTTTTTCGGACTGGTGATGATGGGCGTGATCAGGTGTGGAACCCCCGCGTAGGCAGCCAGCTCGACCCGCTTCGGGTCGATCAGCACCATGCGCACGTCGCTCGGCTTGGCCCGCATGAGCAGGCTCGTGATCATGGAGTTGACGAAGCTGGACTTGCCGGAACCGGTGGAACCGGCGACCAGGAGGTGAGGCATCTTGGCGAGGTTGGCGAGCACGAAGCCGCCGCCGACGTCTTTCCCGACGCCGATGGTCATCGGGTGGGTACTGTTCGAGGCCGCCGGGGAGCGGAGCACGTCACCGAGGGTGACGATTTCGCGGTCGGTGTTGGGGATCTCGATGCCGATCGCGCTCTTGCCCGGGATCGGCGACAGGATGCGCACCTCGTTTGAGGCGACGGCGTAGGAGAGGTTTTTGCTCAGCGCGGTGACGCGCTCCACCTTGACTCCGGGGCCGAGCTGGATCTCGTACTGGGTGACGGTGGGGCCGCGGGAGAACCCGGTCACCTTCGCGTCGACCTGGAACTGGCGGAGCACCTCGGTGATGGACTTGACGATCTCGTCGTTGGCCGCCGAGCGGGCCTTGGCCGGCGGGCCCTTGGTGAGGGTCGTGTCCGAGGGCAGCAGGTAGGGCGCGGCGGGCTGGTCTGATGCCGGCGGAACCGGGGCCGGCACCAGGGACAGGGGCGTGTCGGCGGAACCGGCGGCCCCACCGGCCGCGGCCGGGTCGAGTGCGTCGAATCCTGCTCCGGTCAAACCGGGAAGAACCTCGGTCAGGCCCGTCTGGTCGTCGGCCTGGAGCCCGGTCGACGAGCCCTGCGGCAGGTCGATCGCGCCCGTGAAACGTTTGAGGACGTCTTCGGCTCGGAGCAGGTCTTCGAGCACCTCGGTGCCGTAATGGTCCTGGTTGAGACCCGGGGTCGTCGGCGTCGTCTCCAGCGCGGTGTCGAAGCTGCCTCGTTTGTCGCCGCCGAGCAGGGTGCGCAGCGGGTCGGCGCCGTGCGGGCCTGCGGCGTTCGGATCGTCGGCGGGGGTACCGGCGCCGTTCGGGCCGAGCGGCCCGCCGAAGTCAGGGTCCTCCTCGCGCTTGCTCGTGTTGCGCCGCCACCAGGGCAGCGCTCCGGCATCTCCGTCGTCATCGTCGACCCCGTCCAGTTCGACCTGAACGGCCTTCTCATGCTTCGCTTCCCGGGCGGCGGCGCGCTCCTCGGGATCGGGGAGCTGGGCCCCGAACAGCCAGGCATAGAGCTCCCGGCTGCGTTCACCAATGCGGTTGGGCGGGGTCTTGGTGATGATGAAGAGGCTCAGGGCGAGAAGCAGGATGACGACGATGGTGGCACCGATCGCCGTGGTCAGGTAGATCAGGGGGGCAGCGATCATCCAGCCGATGACACCGCCGGCCAGTGCGAGGGTCTCCATGCCGTCGCTGGGGGCAGGCTGGCCACCGAAGATGTGGCAGAGACCCGACACCGAAACGAGTAGCACGGATAGTCCGATGCCGATGCGGCCGTTGTCGTGCACCGAACTGGGTTTGCGGAACAGCCAGACGGAGAAGAGCAGCATGATCACGGGCAGGGCGAACGCGACGCGGCCGAACAGTCCGCCGAAGGTCCAGGCGTCGAGGGTCTGGGCGACCGCGTTGTTGATCAGGAACCACTCGATCACGGCGCCGGAGACTGAGAGCAGCACAAGGAAGAAGGGCAGGCCGTCGCGGCGCTCTTCTTTGGAGAGCTTCTCCGGGCCGAGCGCGCGGGCAGCCCCGCCGGTCACGTGGGCCAGGGCCGTCCACGACCGCACGAACAGGCTCGGCCTGACCTCGACCGCGGTGAACTTGACCGTCTTCTGAGCGGCGGTGCGGGCTGCGGGCTTGCGCGCCGGGGTGCCGCGCGCAGGCGTGCTGCGGGCGCGACCGTTCGACTTAGTGCTCGTAGCCATGCAACTACGGTACTTCGATCCCCCGACATTGGGGCTTAGGCACGCCAAAACGCCTGCGGGCGGCGATCAGCGACCGCGACATCAGGGCTGGGCGGACGCGCGGCATCCGTCGCCCTCGGCGGGATCAGGCCTCGATCACCAGAGGGACGATCATCGGGCGGCGACGGAAGGCGGTATTCACCCAGCGGCCGACCGTGCGGCGCACGATCTGCTGCAGCGCGAACGGGTCGCGCACCCCGTGCTCGGCGGCTTCCGCCAGGGCCGCCTCGATTTTCGGGCGCACGGCGTCGAACACCGAGGCGTCTTCGGCGAAGCCCTTCGCGTGGATCTCGGGCCCGACGATCACCTTGCCGGTGGCGGCGTCGACCACGATGATAATCGAGATGAATCCCTCCTCGGCGAGGGTTCGGCGGTCCTTGAGGTCGGCCTCGGTGATCTCGCCGACGGTGGAGCCGTCGACGTAGACGTAGCCGAGGTCCAGCTGGCCGACCTTGGTGGCCACACCGTCCCGCAGGTCGATGACCGTGCCGTCCTCGGCAAGGAGCACGTTCGCCTCCGGCACGCCGGTCTGCACCGCGAGCTTGGCATTGGCGACCAGGTGCCGGTATTCGCCGTGCACGGGCAGCACATTCTTCGGCTTCAGGATGTTGTAACAGTAGGTCAGTTCCCCGGCGGCGGCGTGCCCGGAGACGTGCACCTTCGCATTACCCTTGTGCACCACTGTGGCGCCCAGCTTGGTCAGGCCGTCGATGATCCGGTAGACCGCGTTCTCGTTGCCGGGAATCAGGCTGGACGCCAGGATGACGGTGTCGCCGTGGCCGACTTCGATCTGATGGTCCTGGTTGACCATCCGGCTGAGCACGGCCATCGGCTCCCCCTGCGAGCCCGTGGACATGTAGACGATCTTGTCGCCCTGGATGTTGCCGGCCTTCCTGAAGTCCACCAGCACACCCTCCGGCACCCGCAGGTGGCCGAGGTCGGCGGCGATGGTCATGTTGCGCACCATCGAGCGGCCCAGGAGCGCGACGCGGCGACCGTTCGCGTGGGCGGCATCGAGCACCTGCTGCACCCGGTGCACGTGGCTGGAGAAGCTGGCCACGATCACCCGTCGGGGAGCCCGGGCGATGACGTCGTCGAGGACGGGACCGATGGAGCGTTCCGTGGGTGTGAAGCCCGGGACATCCGCGTTGGTGGAATCGACCAGGAACAGGTCGACGCCCTCGGTGCCGAGACGCGCGAATTCGCGCAGGTCGGTGAGGCGGTTGTCGAGCGGCAGCTGGTCCATCTTGAAGTCGCCGGTGTGCAGCACGGTGCCGCCGGCGGTCTTGATGGCCACAGCCAGGGCGTCGGGGATGGAATGGTTGACGGCGACGAACTCGAGGTTGAACGGGCCGAGCCGTTCCGTCTGGCCCTCCTTGACCTGCAGCGTGTACGGCGTGATCTTGTGTTCCTTGAGCTTTGCCTCGATAAAGGCGAGGGTCAGGCCCGAACCGATCAGCGGAATGTCCGCACGCAGCTTCAGAAGGTAGGGGACGGCGCCGATGTGGTCCTCGTGGCCGTGCGTGAGCACGACCGCGAGGATGTCGTCGAGGCGATCCCGGATGGGGCTGAAGTCGGGGAGGATCAGGTCCACGCCCGGCTGGTGCTCCTCGGGGAACAGCACCCCGCAGTCGACGATCAGCAGCTTGCCGTCGATCTCGAACGTGGTCATGTTGCGGCCGATTTCGCCGAGGCCACCGATCGGCGTGATGCGGAGGGTTCCCGCCGTGAGCGGGGCCGGGTCGTACACATCGATGGGCACAGGCCCTCCTCGGGGTTCGGTGGAGCGGTTAGCGTGTCGTTCCGGCGACCTTCGGCAGGGCGCCGCCGGCCGCGGCATTGCGGTCCGGGCGGAAGTTGGAGAAGTTGACCCCGGGGATGTTCTTGACCAGGTCTATTTCGTCTTCGATCTGGGCGGCTTCCCACTCCTCCGGGCCGACGAGGGGCAGGCGCACGCGCGGGCTGTTGATTCGGCCGAGGCCGTGCAGGATGTACTTGACCGCGACCGTACCCGGAACGTGCGTCATGCAGGCCCGCACCAGCGGTTCGAGCTGCTGATGCGCGGCGGTGGCCGCCTTCAGGTCGCCCGCATTCACGGCGTCGACCATCTGGCGATACGGGGTGGCGGCGATGTTCGCCGTGACCCCGATCAGGCCGGTCGCCCCGATCGAGAGGTGCGGCAGAACGTTGGGGTCGTCGCCGGAGAAGTACATCAGGTCGGTCTGGTTGAGCACGCGGCTGACCTGGGCCAGGTCACCCTTGGCGTCTTTGACGGCGAGGATGTTCGGGTGCTTCGCGGCCCGCAGGATCGTCTTGTATTCGATCGGGATACCGGTGCGTCCGGGGATGTCGTAGAGGATCACGGGCAGATCCGTGGCATCCGCGATCATGCGGAAGTGGGTGAGAACGCCGGCCTGGGTGGGCTTGTTGTAGTACGGGGTGACGATCATGTTGCCGTCGGCGCCCGCCTTCTCGCTCTGCTTGGCAAGCTGCATGGCGTGGGCGGTCTCGTTGGACCCGCCGCCGGTGATGATCTTCGCGCGTCCGCCCGAGATATCCTTGCCGACCTCGACCAGGCGAATCTTCTCCGCGTCGGTGAGGGTAGACGTCTCACCGGTGGTGCCGGTGACGACGATGCCGTCCGCTCCGGCGTTGATGACGTCGTCGATGTGCTGGGCAACGCCCGCCCAGTCGACTTCGCCGTCGGCGGTGAAGGGAGTCACCAGGGCAACGAGGACCTGGCCGAAGGGATTCTGAGACATAGACACGAAGGACAGGCTACCGGTCAGTGTGCGGCCGCGCACCGCCGCGGCGTCACGTTACGGGGCGACGCGACCGTTCTTGTTAAAGGCGGCGTAGGTGAGCGGCATCAAGGTCGCGAACTGGTCTTCCATCTTCTCGGCGCACATCTCGATCTCGCGCTGCGGGAACGACGGGAAGTGGGTTCCCTCGCGCTTGGTACGCAGACTGAGAAAGTTCATCAGCGACCGGGCGTTCATGGTCACGTACATCGAGGAGAAGATGTTGAGCGGCAACACGATGCGGGCAACCTCGCGGGCCACGCCGGCTTCGAGCATCCGTTGATACGACGCGTAGGCGTGCGCGGAGGCCTCGCGGGTCAGCTGGTCGACCAGCGCGGCCTGCTCGGCCGTGCCGGGCAGGAAGTCGTAGGCGCCGGGCTTGCCGACCTGCACGAGGTTGCGGGTCGGGGCCGGAACGTAGAAGACCGGGTTCAGCTCGCGGTAGCGGCCCGATTCCTCGTTATAGGAGGCGATGCGGTGCCGCATGAACTCGCGGAATACGAAGATCGGCGCCTGCACGTAAAAGGTCATCGAGTTGTGCTCGAACGGCGAGCCGTGGCGGTCGCGCATGAGGTAGTTGATCAGCCCGGCGTCACCCGTGCTCGGGGCGTCGCCGTCCGATTCCTCGAGCAGGGCCTTGGTCAGGGTCTGCTCCCCCTGAGTCGACACCCGTGCGGCGAACAGCACATCGGAGTCGTGGGCGCTTGCGCGCACCAGTTCGACGGTTACATCGGAGCGGAACTCAATTTCAGACACGGCTAAACGATACCTGCTGCACGCGTAACCTGTCGTCACACGGACCCGCCCGGCCCGAGATCCTTGTAACGTCGCAGCATGAGTTCGACCTCCGCCCTGATTCTCGTGCTGGTTCTTGTCTCGGGCACCACCGTGCTGGGCCTCTTCTGGCGGTCCCGCCAGGGGCGCCCCATCGTGGTCACCCCGGCGGCTCCGGAGGCGCTCGGCGTGCCGGACGCGCTCACGCCGGCGGATGTCAGCAGCCGGGTTCCGTTCGGCGCGAACGCCACGCTCGTGCAGTTCTCCACCAGTCACTGCGCCCGCTGCCCCGGCACCCAGGTGCTCCTCGCCGGCCTGGCCCGGTCCCGTCCCGGCGTCGCGCACCTGGACGTCGACCTGACCCACCGCCGCGACCTCGCGAACCGGTTCGGGATCCTGCAGACCCCGACCACACTCATCCTCGACGGAACCGGTCAGGTGCGCGCCCGGATCGGCGGCGTTCCGAACCGGGCCGGCGTCCTCCGGCAACTCGACGACCTCACCGGGAGCAGCCATGCCCAGTTCGCCCGCTGAGCCCCGGCCGCAGCCCTCCGCGCGCCGGGCCCGCCCGGATCGCCCGGACCTCGACCCGCGCGGACCACGCTTCGGCGCCGCGATCACGGCCGTTCTGCTCCTGGTGGTGGTGTTCCTGTCGCTGACCGGGGCATCCGTTGCCGCCTTCGTCCTCCTCACGATCCTGGCGGCCCTCTTTGCCTGGGGTGCGTTCGCCGGCGCCGGGCGGCACCCTTACGGCGTGCTGTTCAAGACCGTCGTGCGGCCGCGGCTCGGCCCGCCCACCGCACTGGAGAAAGCGGCCCCGCCGACGTTTGCGCAGGGGGTAGGGCTGCTGGTCACCGTGACCGGCGTGGTGCTCGGTCTGGCCGGGCTGACGCCCGCTGTGGGCGTCGCTGCCGGCGTCGCGTTCGTCGCGGCGTTCCTGAACGCCGTGTTCGATTACTGCCTCGGCTGCCAGTTGTACCTGCTCCTGGTGCGTGCCGGCATCCTCGGACGCGGGCCGACGCCGCTGGCCGGGAGCTGACGGCCGCCGCAGCTCCATCCCTGATCATTGGCTGAGAGTGAACCCTATGTGGGCCGAGGCGACAGTTAGGCTGAAGCTTCACCTCAGGAGGCAACATCATGGCACTCACCAGCGAAGCAACAACTGTCTGGACCGGCGATCTGAAGTCCGGCAGCGGTACCGTCACCCTCGACTCCTCCAAGACCGCCGAGTTCCCGGTCACCTGGCAGGCCCGGTCCGTCGGCACCCCGAACACCACCAACCCGGAAGAGCTTCTCGGAGCCGCCCACGCGGCCTGCTTCTCGATGGCGCTGGCCAACGGCCTCAGCGCCGGCGGACACACTCCCGACAGCATCCAGACCACCGCGGCCGTGACCTTCGAAGCCGGCGTCGGCGTGGTGGGTAGCCACCTCCTGGTCAGCGCCAAGATCCCCGGCCTGACCGAAGAGGAGTTCGCGGTCTACGCCGAGGACGCCAAGGCCAACTGCCCGGTTTCGAAGGCGCTCGCGGGCATCCCGATCACCATCGAAGCCGAGTTGGCGTAGGCGCGGCCCGCACACAATGCGAGTTCTCGTCTCCGGTGCGTCCGGACTGATCGGCACCGAGCTGAGCGCACAGCTGCGCGCGGCCGGCCACACCGTGGCCCGCCTGGTGCGCCGCGATCCGCGCGGGGCCGATGAATTCCGCTGGGACCCGGCCGCGCTGAGCATGGACCAGGGCGCCCTCGACGGCGCCGACGCCGTGATCAACCTGTCGGGGGCATCCATCGCCCGTCTGCCGTGGACGAAGGCCTATCGCCGGGAGATCCGTGACTCGAGGGTGCAGGCCACACGCACGCTGACGGATGCCATGGGCCGGCAGGCGACACCGCCAGCCGTGCTGCTCAATGCGTCGGCCGTGGGCATCTACGGCGACCGTCCGAGCGAGGTGCTCACCGAGAACTCCCCGGCCGGCAATGATTTTCTGGCGAAAGTCACCAGAGACTGGGAGGCCGAGGCCGCACGTGCGCCGGAGTCGACCCGTGTCGTCACCCTCCGCACCGGGCTGGTCATCGCCCGCGGCGGCGCCCTGAAGCCGCTTCTGCCGATCGTCAAGCTTGGCCTGGGCGGCCCGCTCGGCCGCGGCACCCAGCACTGGCCGTGGATCAGCCTGCACGACGAGGCCGCGGCCGTCGTGCACCTGCTCACCTCGACGCTGTCGGGTCCGGTCAACCTGGTCGGCCCGACACCGGCCACCGCGAACGACGTCATCCGGGCCGTTTCAGCCGGGCTGCACCGCCCGTTCCTGGTGCCGGTGCCGGAATTCGTGCTGACGCTCGCACTGCAGGATGCCGCTCGCGCACTGCTGCTCGCCGACCAGCAGATCGTGCCGGAGAGGCTGCACACAGACGGTTTCGTCTTCACCCACAAAACCGCGGCCGAGGCCGTGGCCTGGATGCTCAGCCGCCCGTAGTTCTGACGGTTCGCGGCCTCGGACGGCCAAGGTGCCACCCTGCCCGGGGTTCGGGCGCGGTCGGGGATGCGGGCGCGGTCGCAGCGGGCCGAGGGCATCCGTCGCGACGTAAACTCGTAGAAAACCGGGACACGCCGCATTTTTCGGTTGCTCCGGCGGCGTGTCGCGAAAAACTTTGCATTTAGCGCGCGGTGATGGATGCCGGTGAGCTGGTTCGAGGGCCGGGTCACCGGATTTCGGCGGGCTCACGCACCGGTGGAGGCTAGGCGCGCTCGAGGGAGATCGCGGTACGGATGGCGCCGCGGGCGCGACGGCGGTCCCCCGATGAGTTGTAGGCCAGGCCGAGCCTGAACCAGGCGCGCCAGTCGTCGGGGGCGGCATCGACGGCCGCCCGGTAGATCGGGAATTCGGCGTCGGCCTCGTCCCGCATGGGGCGTCCGCTCGGCCGGATCGGCAGTTCTTCGACGGGGAGCCCGCCCTCGGCCTCCAGCCGGCGCACGAGCCGCTCGGAGTTGCGCCCGAACCGGAGTTCGGCGACCAGCGCCCAGACTCCGACCAACGGGAGCACGAGAAGCGCCACCCCGATCACGATGCCGATGATTTCGCCGCTCTGCAGGAATAACACCGCTCGCCAGCCGACGAGAACCAGGTAGAAGACCAGCAGCAGGGCCATCAGGCCGGCGGCAAGCCGGCCCTTCATACGGCGGCCTCACCCGGGTGGGCAGTTGTGGCCGTCGTCGGCGCACCCAGTCCGAGATCGATGATCTGGTCGAGCCCGACGGTGACGCCGACGGCCGTGCGGGTGGCCGCCAGGGCCAGCAGGATGCCACGTTCGTAGGATGCGGCCGACAGGGTGTTGTGGCTGATCGTGAGGGTCTCCCCCGCACCGCCGAAGAACACGTCCTGGCGGGCGAGCATGCCGTCGAGGCGCAGGCTGTGCACGGGAATGCTCGACACCTGCTGGCCACGAGCGCGCTGGTCGGTGTGCGGCGCCGACACCGGCCCGATTTCGGCCCTGGCCCGCCCGATCAGTTCGGCGGTGCGCACGGCCGTGCCCGACGGAGAGTCCACCTTGCCGGCCCGGTGGGCCTCGACGATCTCGATCGAGTCGAAGAAACGGGCGACGAGCACCGACAGGCCGGTCGCGATGACCGACGCCATCGAGAAGTTGGGGATGATGACGACGCCGATCTCATTCTGCCCGGCGAGGCGGGCGGAGAGGGCGTCGATGCGGTACTGCGACCAGCCCGAGGTGCCCACGAGCACGCGCAGGCCGTGGTCCACCGCGAAGTCGACCACGCTTTGACTGACCCCGGGCAGGGTCAGGTCGATCACGATCTCCGCGCCGATCATCTCGGACAGGTCGCTCTTCGAGTTCAGGCCGGCGACGAGGACGTACTCCTCGGACTGCTCGACGAGACCCGAGACCAAGCGGCCCATCGTTCCCGATACGCCGACGATGGCCACCCGTGTTTTCATGGGTCCAATCTATCAATCGCGGGGCATCGAGTTAGCCTTGGGCCATGCCTGACTCCCCCGCCCTTGCCTTCACCGCTGTGTCGGTGACGGATGCCGGCTCCATCGTGCTGCTCACCCAGTACTTCAGCGATCGGGAGTCGGGCTTCCCGGCCGCACAGGGCCGGTACCGCACCACGTTCCCCGATCCGGTCCAGTTCCTGCCGCCGTCCGGGGTGTTCCTGTTGGTCAGCGAGCAAATGGGACCGGCCGAACGAGCGTTTGTGGGGTGTGGCGGCATCCGTCGTCTCGAGGACTCCCCGACCGGAAATGTGCGGTTCGAGATCAAGCATCTCTGGCTGCAGCCGCAGGTGCGCGGGCGCGGCTGGGGGCAGTCGCTGCTGACCGAGCTCGAACGACGCGCGCGGGAGTTCGGCGCCGACGACGTCGTGCTCGACACCAACGCGAGCCTGACCGCGGCCGGAGCACTCTACGCGCGGTCGGGCTACGAGTCCTGCGCGCCGTATAACGACAACCCGAATGCCACGACCTGGTATCGCAAGAGCCTCACCCGGAAGACGGACGGAGCCGGGCCAGCCGAGAGCCGGCCGCCCGGAACCCGCCTATCCACCTAGAACAGGAGCGGGTCCGGCAGACCGGTGCGCAGCTCCACGGGGAGGTGTCCGGTGTCGTTGTGGGTCAGCAGCGTCCAGGGGCGGCCCGGTTTTTGGTGCAGCACGGTGAGGCCGCAGTTCGCCTGGTTGATGCTGATCCACCGCCAGTCCGGGGCGCCCAGTACCTCCCGCACGAACCAAGCGATGACGAAGTTGTGGGTGATCAGCAGGTCGTGGCGTTCGCCGCGGCGCGGCTGGAGGAACTCGGCCACGGCGTCGCCCATCTGCGCGCTGCCGGCCTCGATGTCGGCCTCAGTGACCCTGCCGAAGAACGGCGCATAGGCCGACGGCGTCTCCGGCGCCCTGCCGGAGGGGATGCAGTCGAAGAGCAGCGGGCTGGGCACCGAGGTCAGGGCCGGCAGTCGCTGCGCGATGATTTTCGCCGTGTCGGCGGCGCGCTGCAGCGGGGAGTGCCAGGCGTCCGTGAACGGCACGCCGCCGAGACGCTCGGCGATCAGCTGAGCCTGCCGGGTGCCGCGCGCGGACAGAGGCCCGTCGGGCATGCCGTGCTCGGCATCCTGCTGTTCACCGTGACGAACGAGGTAAATGTAATGGTGCAAGGGGATCTCTCTCAGTCAGGAGCCGCACATCAGCGTGTGGCCCCGGCTTTGGGTCTCGGTGGTTCTGGGAATTCAGTATCTGGGCATTCAGTATTTGGGCACTGAGTTTTTGGGCTCCGAGTTTTTGGGCTCCGAGTTTTTGGGTACCGAGTTTCTGGGCTCGACCGTTCTGCTCAGGAGGGCACGAAGGTCGGCAGGATCGCGGCGAAGACGTCGTCGTCGAGCGCGCCGACCGCGGAGATGGAGAGCGAGCCGGCGGCCAGTTCGGCGGCGAGGTTCTGAACGTCGTCGGCCGTGACGCGCGCGAGCCGGCGGAGGGCCTCGTCGAGGTCGATGAACTCGCCGAGGGTGATTTCGGCGCGGCCCAGCCGGGACATCCGGGTATCGGAGTCTTCAAGGGCGAGAGCGGATGCGCCGGACAACTGACCCGCGGCCCGCTTCATCTCGTCGGCCGTGACGCCGTTGTCGGCGAGTCGGTGCAGCTCGCCCAGCATCAGCTCGGCCACCTGGCCGGACTTCGCCGGGGTGCAGCCCGCGTACATGCCGAACAGTCCCGCATCCGAGTAGCCGGGCGCGAAGGAGTAGACCGAGTAGGCCAGACCGCGCTTCTCGCGGATCTCCTGGAACAGGCGCGAGGACATGCCCCCGCCGAAGATCGAGGTGAGCACGCTCATGGTGACGCGCCGCTCGTCGGTGGCCAGGAGGCCGGGGAAGCCCATCAGGATGTTCGCCTGTTCGAGCGGGCGGCGCACGATGGTGACCGGATCACCCTGACTGAGGGCGGCGGGGGCTCCGGACCGGCGGCCGACCGGGGGCGCGAAAACACTGAGGTCCCAGCCGGCGAGGGCGAGGGACCGGGTGACTGCTGCGACCAGCACGTCGTGGTCGACCGCGCCGGCCACGGTGACGACCAAGTCT
The DNA here is from genome assembly GCF_004402835.1 of Cryobacterium sp. Sr3. Lineage (NCBI taxonomy): Bacteria > Bacillati > Actinomycetota > Actinomycetes > Micrococcales > Microbacteriaceae > Cryobacterium > Cryobacterium sp. Sr3. The sequence continues at coordinate 59,536 of NZ_SOFA01000032.1, forward strand.
TGTGGGCGGTAGTTCGCCCGGTAGTGCTCTAGAACGGCGGCATGGGTGGCCGCACGGATCGTGTCGGGACTGCCGCCGATCGGGCGCCCGAGCGCGTGATCTCCCATGACCGCCTCGAAAAAGCGCTCATTGGCGACGTCGGCCGGGTCGTCGTCGGCCATGGCCAGCTCTTCGAGGATGACGCCCCGCTCGTTCTCAAACTCAACCGGGTCGAGCAGCGACGACGTGAGCATGTCGGTGAGCACCTCGACCGCCATCGGCAGGTCTCGGTCTTGCACCTTGGCGTAGTAGCAGGTGTATTCCTTGGCCGTCATCGCGTTGTGCTCACCGCCGACCGAGTCGAAGGCGATCGCGATGTCGAGGGCGGTGCGCTTGGCGGTGCCCTTGAACAGAAGGTGTTCCAGAAAGTGGGTGGACCCGAAGTGGCCGGGCTCCTCGTCGCGGGAGCCGACCGCGACCCAGAAGCCGATGGTCAGGCTGCGGCTGCCGGGAACGTGTTCCGACACGATGCGCACACCGCTCGGCAGCACGCTGCGGCGCACCAGGGAATCACCTGCCGCGCGGAACGAGAGTTCGGGCAGATCCAGAGAGAATTCGACGGCACCGTTCATGACTAGACCACCTTACGTCACGGCGCCGACGCGGCCCGGGTGCCGACACCGGTGTTCGGCCGGCACCGGTGCGTCAGGCCGAGATCCGGTGTTCGGCCGGCACCGGTGCGTCAGGCCGAGATCCGGTCGAGGTCCACCATGTCGCTGCGGGTCAGACGGATGCCGGCCGCCGTCACGAGGGCGTCGACCTGTTCGGGCTGGCTGGCACTGGCCACCGGCGCCACGACCGGCCCCCGTGCGAGCAGCCACGCGATCGCGATCGCCGCCGGCGGCGCCTCGTGCTCCTCGGCGATGCGGTCCAGCACCGCGAGCACGCGGAATCCGCTGCGGTTGCGGTATCGGGCGCCGCGGGAGCTGCGAGTGGTCTTCTCCAGATCGGTCTTCGACCGGTACCGGCCGGCCAGAAATCCGTGGGCGAGCGCGAAATAGGGGAGCACCGCCATTCCCTGGGCGCGGGTGACGAGGGCGAGAGAGGATTCGAATGCGGTGCGGTGCAGGAGGCTGTACTGCGTTTGCAGGGCAACGAAGCGGGGCAGGCCGTTCGCCGCGAGAACCCGGGCCTCCATCAGGCGTTCGGCGGAGAAGTTGGAGGCGGCGAGGTAGCGCACCTGACCGCGGCGCATGAGCACATCGACGGCGCCGAGGCTCTCTTCCAGCGGCACGGTCGGGTCGTCGAAGTGGAAGTGCAGCAGGTCGATGTAATCCGTCCCCAGCCGGTCGAGGGAGGCGTGCACGGCGCCGATGATGCTGCGGGAGGAGAGCCCGGGGTTGTCGAGGTTCTTGCCGATCTTGGTGGCGATGACGGTGCTGTCGCGAGTTCGGCGCGAGCGCAGCCAGGACCCGATGATCACCTCGCTGCGGCCGGAGGTGTAGCTGTCGGCCGTGTCGAGGAAGTTGCCGGCCAGGTCGCGGTGGCGGTCGAGGATGCGGTGGCTCGTGGCGCCGTCTGCCGTCCACCCGAACACGCTCGTGCCGAGTGCCAGCGGGTGCACGGTGAGGTCGGTGTCGGCAATCGTGCGGCGGAGCGCCAGGGGGGACGCCCCGGTCGCGGGGGCGGCCTGCGGGACGTACAGATCCGGGATCGCGAGCGGGGGCGGGGGCGGGGGCGAAAAAACCGCCTGCGGGGCGGTCGGGCTGGACGTCGAGATCGGAGCCGGGCCCTGTCCGGTCGGATGAGCGGGCATGCTGGTGGTCGTACGGCGGGAACCATGCATGCCCGGACGCGGCATCCGTCGTCTCCCTTCGGTTGAGCCGAGGTTATCCCCGGGGCCGAACGTTGCGAAGGACACGCCTGGACCGTTACCAAACCGTGCGCGCATTGGGCCTGAACCCCGCCGCCGGAAGCGGAGAACCAGTTCCCAGAGTGTGAAGTTAGAATCGGGGGAACCGATTCCTGAGTAGCGGCCGCCCAGGCAACGCCCCCCGCCTGCCCGAATCATCCGCGAAAGAAGGATCCATGACGCAGCTCGCCGGCGTGTCCACGCCCGAGGTACTGAAAGAAGCGCGCAGGCGACGCACGTTCGCCGTGATTTCGCACCCCGACGCGGGGAAGTCGACGCTCACCGAGGCCCTGCTGCTGCACGCGCGGGCCATCACCACGGCCGGCGCCACGCACGGCAAGGCCGGCCGACGCGGCACCGTCTCCGACTGGATGGCGATGGAGCAGGCCCGCGGCATCTCCGTGACCAGCGCGGCGATCCAGTTCGAGTACCGCGACACCGTGATCAATCTGGTGGACACCCCCGGGCACGCCGACTTCTCCGAGGACACCTTCCGCGTGCTCTCCGCCGTCGACGCCGCAGTCATGCTCGTCGACGCCAGCAAGGGTCTCGAGGTGCAGACCATGAAGCTCTTCGAGGTGTGCAAGCAGCGCGGCCTCCCGGTGATCACGGTCATCAACAAGTGGGACCGTCCCGGTGCCGAGGCGCTGGACCTGATGGACGAGATCCGGGAGCGCACGGGACTCCTACCCACTCCCCTGACCTGGCCCGTCGGGATCGCCGGTGACTTCCGCGGCGTGATCGACCGGTCCTCGCACGAATTCATCCGCTTTCACCGCACCGCCGGCGGAACGAAAGCCGCCGAACCCGAGCGCTTGAGTGTGGCCGTCGCGGCCGCCGAGGAGGGCGCAGCCTGGGTCACCGCCACCGAGGAGTCCGAGCTGCTCGCCGAGGAGAGCCAGGACCACGATGAGGCCCGCTTCCTCGCGAACGAGACCACCCCGGTGCTGTTCGCCGCGGCCGTGCTCAACTTCGGCGTGCAGCACATTCTGGACACCCTCGTGGACTTCGCGCCGGCCGCGGAAGCCCGGGAGGACGCATCCGGTGGCCACCGCCCCGTGGACAGCGCCTTCTCCGGTTTCGTGTTCAAGGTGCAGTCCGGTATGAACGCCTCGCACCGCGACCACGTCGCGTTCGTGCGGGTCTGTTCGGGTCAGTTCCGGCGCGGGATGATCGTGACCCACGCGGCCAGCGGGCGGCCGTTCGCCACCAAGTACGCGCAGCACCTGTTCGGGCGCGAGCGGGAGGTGGCCGACGAGGCCTGGCCCGGCGACATCGTCGGCCTGGTCAATGCCTCCGCCCTACGGGTGGGCGACTCGATCTTCGAGATCGAACCGGTGGAATACCCGCCGCTGCCGATGTTCGCGCCCGAGCACTTCCGGGTGGTGCGGTCGGCGGACTCCAGCAAGCACAAGCAGTTCCGTCGCGGCATAGACCAGCTTGACCACGAGGGTGTCATTCAGGTGCTGCGGTCGGAGCTGCGCGGCGACCAGGCGCCGGTGCTCGGCGCGGTCGGGCCGATGCAGTTCGAGGTTGTGGAGGAACGGATGACCCACGACTTCGGCGCCGCCATTCGCACCGAGGCTCTGCCCTACCAGCTGGCCCGGCGCACCGACCGCGCGAGCGCCGAGATCCTCGGCCACGACCGCCAGGTCGAGGTGCTGATGCGCTCCGACGGCACGCTGCTCGCCCTGTTCAGCACTCCGTGGCGGCTGCGCAACACCGTGCGCGACCACCCCGAGCTGATGCTGGAAGACCTCGCCACGGGCAGCAACGAGGTTCCCGCCGCGTACTAGGCGAGTCGGTCCTGATTCGCAGGCCAGCAGCCCGAACGAATTCGACGGAGATTCTGCCGAAAACCGGCCCAAACCGGCCGGAAAACCGGATTCAGGCCAGAATCTCCGTCGAATTGGTTTGACGCCACGAGGGCAGCGGCCAGCACGAGGGCAGCGGTCAGGCGGATGCCGTCGGGCATGGGGTCAGCGGGTCAGGTCGCGCGGCGGCTCCGTGAACTCGTCTCCGCCGTACTTTTCGTTGGCGACGCCCATCATCTCGGGCCACATCCGGTGCCGGGCCGTGGCCGCCTGCCCGCTCTCGAAATATGTCTCCCGCTGGTCTTCGCCGACCCCGGACACGTTCATGACGCCCACGATGGTGGCGACCTTCGTGCTCGCACCGGCCATCCAGGTGTCCCCGTTCTCATCGGTGGTGCCGGTCTTGCCGATCATCGGCACCTGCGGGTCGGTGTCGTAGTACGACGGGCTACCCGAGCCTCTGGTCATCACGCGCTCCATCGCGTAGCTCATGGCCGCGGCAACCTCGGGGGTGACGGACTGCGTGCAATTCGACTGCGGGGCGGGAAGTTCGGCTCCGTCGGGGCCGGTGATCCGGTCGATCACGATCGGCGTGCAGGTGACGCCATTGTTGGCGATCCCCGCGTAGGCGGCGGCCATCGTCAGCGGCGCGATCTCGTTGGTGCCCAGCACCGCGGACGCGCCCTGTTCCAGCGCGCCACCATCGGCGCGGTGCACGCCGAAGGCTTCGGCCGTCTTGCGGATGCCGCAGAGGTCGAGTTCCTTGGCCATTCCGATGAAGCCGGTATTGATCGAGTCGATGGTCGATTCCAGGGCGGAATAGGAGGAATCGTCATCCGAGGAGGAGTCGTTGCCGGGCGCAAAGCTCTCGCCGTAGTCCTGGGGACCGTTGCAACTGTCCTCGAAGGTTCCCCACTCGTCGCGTTCCCAGGCGCTGACCGAGTCGGCGAGCGAATTACCCTGAGTGAGCCATTCGGCGAGGGTGAAAACCTTGTAGGTCGACCCGGTCTGGAATCCGTTGGAGCCGCCCTGGTCGAGATCGGTGTTGTAGTTGATGCCGGTGAAGTTCGCTCCGGTGTCGGCCGGGTCCTGGCTATAGTCCTTGTTCTGGGTCATGGCCAGCACCCGCCCTGTACCGACGCCCACGCTCGTGATCACGCCGCCGACATCCCAGTCCTCGAAGGTCTTGGGCACGTTCTCGGCCATGGTGCTCTCTGCCGCGCTCTGCAGGACGGGGTCGAGGGTCGTGTACACGTTGTAGCCGCCGAGCCGGAAGTTGGCCAGGCGGGCATCGGCATCCGCCCCGAAGGCCGGATCGTTCCGGAGGGTCTGGAGCACCAGGTCGCAGAAGTAGGCGCTTCCGCCCGCGGTGCGGCACCCCGTGCTCGGTTCGGTGATGGTCGGTTCGATCGGAGCGCTGATCGCGGCGTCGTGGTCCGCCGTGCTGATCTTCTCGTTCTCCTGCATCTCGTCGAGGATGTAGTCACGGCGTTCTTTGTTGGCCGCGTACCCGTTGGCGGCGCCGTTGGTCGTGCTGTCGGGTTCGTCGAGCTGGAACTTGACCGGGTTGTTCACGATCGCGACGAGGCTCGCGGCCTGCGGCAGCGTCAGCGCGGCCGCGGTCGTGTTGAAATAGTAGTTGGCGGCCGCCTCGATGCCGTAGACGGATCCACCGAAGCCGGTGATGTTCAGGTACTGCCGCAGGATGTCGTCCTTGGAGGACTTCTTCTCCAGACCGACGGCGAGGCTCATTTCCTTGAGTTTGCGCCACGGGCTGGTCTCCGTGGCCGCGTCGTAGCAAATCATGCGCTCGGCGTCGTCGGAAAGGGCCTCGCACTGCTGCACGAGCACATTTTTCACGTACTGCTGGGTGATCGAGGATCCGCCGCGGACGTCGCCGGTGAACAGCGTGGTGACGGCGCCGGTGAGGCTGCCCCAGACGTTCACGCCGCCGTGCTCGTAGAATCCCGGGTCCTCGCCGGAGGTCGCCGCATCCTTCACGTACTGGCTGATCGCATCCGAACTCACTTCGACCCGGTTCTGGTCATAGAAGGAGGCGAGCAGATAGGGCGAACCGTCACTCGCGGTGGCGTAGATGTTGCTCTTCTGCGACAACCGGCCGATTGACAGGTCGTCGGGCAGATTGACCACGGCCACGATCGCCGTCGTCGCCAGCAGGGCCACGATGACACTGAGCGCGATCAGCACACGCGAACGCCGTCGGGACCGACGGGCGTTTTTCCTACCGGACATTTCAGGGGTCATGAGCGCCGAGTCGTTTCTGGTTGCGAAGGAAGCGGGAGGGCCACCGGGCCGAACGGCCCGGCGGCCCGGCGGCTACAATCAGGCGTCGACGACGACCGAAGTGATGACCGGGATGCGGCGGTACTTGCGCTGCATCCAGCGGGTCAGACTCTGCGTGAAGATGTCTTCGAGCTCTGCGCCGTTGACGATCTTGACCTTGTTCGCGGCGCGCAGGGCGTCATCGATGGACTTGGTCGCGCCCTGGATCCACTCGTTGTCCTGCACGAAGCCGCGGGCGATGAACTCGACCGGCTCGGTGAGAAGCCCGGTTCGGGTGTCGAGGATGCCGAGGATCGTGACCGCGCCGTCGTTGGAGAGCTGCACGCGGTCGGCGAGAGCCTCCTCGGAGCCGCCGCCGCCGACCGTCATACCGTGCACGAAGACGAGCTCGGCAGCCACGCGGCCGGTGACTTTCGCGACACCGTCGACGAGGTCGACGACCACGCCGTCTTCGACGACGAGGACCTGGTCCTCGGGGACGCCCGTGCGGATGGCCAGATCGGCATTGGACTTGAGGTGGCGCCATTCGCCGTGGTACGGGATGACGTTCTTGGGTTTGACGATGTTGTAGACATAGACGAGTTCGCCGGCCGACGCATGGCCGGAGACGTGCACCTTGGCATTGCCCTTGTGCACGACGTTGGCACCCCAGCGGGTGAGGCCGTTGATGACCCGGTAAATCGAGTTCTCGTTTCCGGGGATCAGCGAACTGGCCAGCAGAACGGTGTCGCCCTCGCCGATCTTGATGGTGTGCTCGCGGTTGGCCATGCGGGCCAGCGCGGCCATGGGCTCACCCTGCGAACCGGTGCAGATCAGGACGACCTTGTCGTCCTTCATCCGGTCGAAGGCCTTGACGTCAACCAAAAGGCCCTTGGGCACCTGCAGGAAGCCCAGTTTCTCGGCGATGCCCATGTTGCGCACCATCGAGCGGCCGACGAAGGCCACCTTGCGGTTGTGGCGGGCGGCGGCGTCGATGACCTGCTGGATGCGGTGCACGTGACTGGCGAAGCTGGAAACGATGATCCGGCGAGGAGCGGTGCGGAAGACGGCGTCGATGGCCGGGCGGATGTCTTCCTCGGTCACCGTGAACCCGGGAACCTCGGCGTTGGTCGAGTCGGTCAGAAACAGGTCGACGCCCTCTTCTCCGAGCCGGGCGAAGCCGGGGAGGTCGGTAAGGCGGTTGTCGAGGGGGAACTGGTCCATCTTGAAGTCGCCGGTGACGAGCACGAGGCCGGCCTCAGTGCGGATCGCGACGGCGAGTCCGTCGGGGATCGAGTGGTTCACGGCGAGGAACTCGAGGTCGAACGGGCCGGCCTTGCGGCGCTGACCCTCCTTGACCTCGATCAGGCGCGGCGTGATGCGGTGCTCTTCGAGCTTCGCTGTGACGAAGGCCAGGGTCAGCTGTGATCCGATGACGGGGATGTCCTTGCGCTCGCGCAGCAGGTACGGCACGCCGCCGATGTGGTCTTCGTGGCCGTGGGTGAGCACGATGGCCTCGATGTCCTGGAGGCGGTCGCGCAGCGACGAGAAGTCGGGCAGGATCACGTTGATGCCGGGCTGGGTCTCTTCGGGGAAGAGAACGCCGCAGTCCACGATCAGGAGCTTGCCCTTGTGTTCGAAGACCGTCATGTTGCGGCCGATCTCGCCGAGACCGCCGAGCGGGGTGACGCGGAGGCCGCGCCTGGGCAGCTGCGGCGGCGTGGACAGGTCGAGCGGGTGCTTGGTCAAAAAAACTCATTTCTCAGTGTGAAAACGCGCGCGTCGCGGGCGTGTCTCGCGTAGTGGACCGTGGTCGGGTCCTGGTGAACGGATGTTCTGGTGAACAGATCGTGCAAAGTCTGGATTCGGGCGGCCGCGCCCGGGGCGGACGCTAATGTCCGATCGGGTCGGAGTCGAGGCTGAGTCCGAAGGCGGTGGCGTCAGGTCCGTGAAGTCATCGACACGGCAGTCGAGAGGGCACGGATGATGCTCATGACGACTCATTCTATCGCAGCCGGGTCAGCCCCTTCACCGCTCCCCTGCCCAGCCTTCTCGAAGGCAGCACCGGTAGCGTCAGCCGCATGTCTGCCTCAGAGCTGTATTCGACCCCACTCACCTTCATCGACGGCACGGAAACGACCTTCGGCCAGTTCGGCGGCAAGGCCGTCCTGGTCGTGAACGTCGCCTCGAAATGTGGGTTCACTCCGCAGTACGCCGGTCTCGAAGCGCTCTACCAGAAGTACCAGCACGAGGGACTCGTCGTGCTCGGCCTTCCCTGCAACCAGTTCATGGGACAGGAGCCAGGGGCCGAGGCGGACATCGAGTCGTTCTGCCAGAAGAACTACGGCGTCACCTTCCCGCTGAGCGTGAAGGTCGACGTGCGCGGCAGGCACCAGCACCCGCTCTACGCTCAGCTGACCAAGTTCAAGTCGGGCCTGCTGCCCGGTCTGATCAAGTGGAACTTCGAGAAGTTCTTGGTAAGTCCCGAGGGTGAGATCGTCAACCGCTTCGCGTCGACGGTCGAGCCGGAGTCCGACGAGATCGTGCAGGCGATCGAGAAGACCCTCGCGGCCAACGCCGCCTAAGAGCCCACCGAGCCGGTTGACGCCCCTGGCTCCCCCGGGGTGGATGGGCCCAGGACGAGCCCGCGCGTGTGGTCAACTCAGGACATCCGTCGCCCTCGTGAACCTGCCGCCCCGGACCAGTGCGGAACCGGCGTGGATGCCCGGCGTGGCCAGACGTATCTCCTGACTAAGCCACAAGGCGCCACGGATATGCCGCAGGGCTTACGCGGTTCGGGCAATCAGCGGTCGCCCCGCGCTGCGCCGTGAACGAATTCGACGCCGAACAGAGGCAGCTAGTGGTCCACCGAGTCGGCCGGAGCCGATCCCGTCGGAAATCCCGGTTCCGGCGGGACGGTCGCCGCCCGCCGCAGCACCGCCTCGGCGTGGCGCAGCAGGGGTGCGTCGATCATGCGCCCCTGGTAGGCGAACACGCCCCCCTCTCCCGCGGCCGCCTCCAGGATTTGCCACGCCGCCGTGACCTCGGCAGGCGTGGGCCGGTAGGCGGCCCGGATGACGGGCACCTGGCTGGGGTGGATGCAGGCGGTGGCGCGAAATCCGCTCGCGACCGCATCCACCACCTCGGCCTGCAGACCCTCGAGGTCGGGGATGGCCAGGAACACGCCGTCCACGGCCGCCTTGTCGTTGGCCCCGGCCGCCAGGAGCACAGCGGACCGAGCATGGCGGGCGATGGCGCGGTAGCTGCCGTCGGGGAACCGGCTCGAGCTGCCGCCGAGCGAGGCCACCAGGTCGTCGGCACCCCACATCAGCGCCACCACATTGGGCTCGGCCGCAATCGAGGGGGCGGCGAGCACCCCCGCGGCGGTCTCGCAGAGTGCGATCACCTCGAACCGGGCGAGAGCGGCGAGGTGGGCGGCGCTCACGGTCTTCGGCAGCATCACGTAGCGGTACAGGGTGTCGTCGAGGGCGGCGAGGTCAAGCTGGAAGTCGGGCGTGTCGGCCGGGTTGACGCGCACGACGGTGCGTTCGGGGTCGAGCGGATGGCTGACCAGCAGGCCGCGAGCGCGTGCCCGGTTGCCGGGCAGGAGCGCATCCTCCAGGTCGAGGATCACGGCATCCGCCCGCTCCGCCGCCTTGCAATACCGGTCGGGGCGGTCGGCCGGGCAGAACAGCAGCGCGGGTCCAAGGTCGAAGCTCATTGGACGGCCGCCCGGCACCAGACCAGCACCGTGCGCTCGGCCGTGGCCACCACGTCGCCCTCCTGGTTACGACCGGTGTGCCGAAGCGTGACCAGCCCCTGGCCCGGCCGGGACGCCGACAGCCGGCGGGCGGTGACGATCGTGTCGGAGTAGAGGGTGTCGCCGTGGAAGAGCGGATGCGGGAACGTCACCTCCCCGAAGCCGAGGTTCGCCACGATCGTGCCCTGCGTCAGCTGCGCGACCGAACTGCCCACCAGCGTCGCCAACGTGAACATCGAGTTGACCAGGCGCTGCCCGAACGGCTGGGTGGCCGCCCACGCCGCGTCGAGGTGCAGTGCCTGCGAGTTCATGGTCAGCGTGCTGAAGAGCACGTTGTCGGCCTCGGTCACCGTGCGACCGGGGCTGTGCCGGTAGCGGGCCTCGAGGTCGAATTCCTCGTAATACAGCCCGCGCTGCTCGATCGTGCGTCGTTCGTCGCTCATTTTCCTCCCGCCTAACCGGTGAACCCAAGCGCCCGCGAGATGACCATCAGCTGAACCTCGGTAGTGCCTTCACCGAGCTCGAGCACCTTCGAGTCGCGGTAGTGCCTCGCCACCGGGTTCTCGTTCAGGAACCCGTAGCCGCCAAAGATCTGGGTCGCGTCGCGGGCGTTGTCCATGGCGGCTTCGCTTCCCACCATTTTGGCAATCGAGGCCTCCATTTTGAAGGGGTGTCCATGCACCATTTTCATGGCCGCGTCGTAGTAGGCGAGGCGGGCCGTGTACACGCGAGCCTGCATCCGTGCGATCTTGAACGCGATGTGCTGGTTGGAGCCGATCGACCGGCCGAACACATTGCGGGTGTTGGCGTAACGGATGGACTCCTCGAGGCAGCCCTGTGCCGCACCCGTGCACAGCGCGGCGAAGGCGATGCGCCCCTCGTCGAGGGTCTGCACGAAGTTGGCGAAGCCGCGGCCGCGTTCGCCGAGCAGGTTGGCCTCGGGCACGCGCACGTTCTCGAAGAGCAGCGGATGCGTGTCGGAGGTGTGCCAGCCCACCTTGTCATAAGCCGGCAGCGCCGTGAACCCCGGGGTCGGGGTGGGCACGAGGATGGCCGTGAGCTCCTTCTTCACCGAGCCGTCGGGGCGCTCGGACTCGCCGGTGACAGCTGTCACGGTGACCAGCCGGGTGATCTCGGAACCGGAGTTGGTGATGAACTGCTTCGTGCCGTTGATCACCCATTCACTGCCGGAAAGCTCGGCCGTGGTCTTCGTGCCGGCGGCGTCGGAGCCGGCATCCGCCTCGGTCAACCCGAACGCGGCGAGCGCACGCCCGCTGGTCAGCAGCGGCACCCACTCCTGCTTCTGCGCCTCGGTTCCGCGCCGGTAGACGGGCATGATGCCGAGCCCCACGCCGGCCTCGAGGGTGACGGCGATGGACTGGTCGACCCGGGCAAGCTGCTCGACCGCGAGGCAGAGCGCGAAGTAGTCCTGGCCCTGGCCGCCGTACTCCTTCGGGAATGGCAGGCCGAACAGGCCCAACTCCCCCATCTGGGCGATGATGTCATAGGGCAGGCTGCGCTTGGTGTCGTACTCGTAGGCGGCCGGCGCTACGACCATGTCGGCGAAGTCGCGCACGGTGTCGCTGAGCTGCTGCTGCTGCTCGGTCAGTTCCTGTTTCACGTTGGGTCTCCCTTGACTGGCGTGGCTGGTGGTGTGGCTTCCGTCCCGGTGGTCACGGCGGTGGCGGCGACTGTGGCGACGATCTGGTCGAGGCGCACGAGGTCACCCGGGCGCACGCCGATGGTGAGCCGGCCATCCGTTTCGGCCAGCAGATGGTGCTCCATTTTCATGGCCTCCACGGTGAGGATGCGCTGGCCGGCGACGATCAGGTCGCCCGTGGCGAGGTGCACGGCAACCACGGTCCCGGGCATCGGCGAGCGCACCTCCGGCCGGGCCGCCCCGGCCTCTCCCCCGGCCCGGTCGAGGCCGGTGAGGCGGTCGACGAGCTGCTCGGCCCGGGAGCGGTGCACCAGCTCGGTGCCAAAACCGCTCTGGCCGAGCCAGAGGCGCGGGCCGTCGGACACGAGCTGCAGCACCTCAAGGCGGCCGCCCAGTTCACAGGCGAAGGTATCGGCGTGGCCGGTGACGGGCGCGAGTCGGCCGGGAACGGGCATCCGTTCGTCGACGGCCACGGTCAGGCCGTCCGGGCCGGTCAGCACGGCAACGTCGACGGTTTCGGTGGCGCTGACCCGCAGGCTGTAGTGCACCGGCCGGGCCGGACCGAGCCGCCAGCCGCTCGGCTGTGCCCACAGGCCGGCGGCGGCGCTCGTCGTGCCGGTGCCCGCGGCGTCGGCGCCCGCGGCGGCAGTGCGGGCGGTGGC